>NZ_QWFA01000210.1 GCF_003501885.1 Streptomyces globisporus | reverse complement strand
GCCCGGGGGTCGCCGGGGGCCAGCGGGGCGGGGCCGACCAGGGCGAGGTCGCCGCGGACGACGTGCGGCAGCCGCGAGAACAGGTCCAGGCGGAGTCTCCGGGTCCGCAGGGTGCGCAGCTCGAAGATCCGGCCGCCCAGGCCCGTCCGGGGTCGGCGGTCCCAGGCGCCGCCCGGGGTGCGCCGCGCGGTCAGGGCGAGCGCGGCCGCGGCGACGGCGGGGTAGGTCAGGGCGAGCAGCGCGGTGCCGAGCGCCAGATCCAGGGCGCGTTCGGCCGTCGTGCGGGGGAGGGTGCGGTCCGCGAGCCGCCGCACCCGGTCGGTGAGGCCTGCCAGGTGTGCGGCGGGGCGGGAGGGGAAGTCGCCCCGCGCGGTGCCGGACACGGTCGCGTACGCGGGAGAGGGCGGCCGTCCTGTGCCTCCCGCCCGGCTTCCCGTCCGCGGGCTCTCCCGTCTCGCCCGCCGTACGTGTCGCTTTCTCGCGTCCTGCATCGCGCCCGCCCGGGGTTCGAGGTTCGATGGGGCAATTTGTGACAGAACGATCCCATGGTGGGACGGTGGGTCGGGTGGTGCGCGCGGGGCGTGGCGTGCGCCGGTGCGGTGGTGTGGCGGGCGTATCGGCGCGGATAAGGTCCACGTAAGCGTCAGGTAGCACTTAAGTTGAGCGTGCCCGACTCAGGTCTGTTGACTCATGGGCGGGCGTCATGCATTCTTGAGTCAGATCCACTCAAGTAATCCGTTGGAGGAATTGAAATGGCACGTGCGGTCGGCATCGACCTGGGCACGACTAACTCCGTCGTCAGCGTTCTCGAAGGCGGCGAGCCCACCGTCATCACCAACGCCGAAGGCGCCAGGACCACGCCGTCCGTCGTCGCCTTCGCCAAGAACGGCGAGGTGCTCGTCGGCGAGGTCGCCAAGCGCCAGGCGGTCACCAACGTCGACAGGACCATCCGCTCCGTCAAGCGCCACATGGGCACGGACTGGAAGATCGACCTCGACGGCAAGAGCTTCAACCCGCAGCAGATGAGCGCCTTCATCCTGCAGAAGCTGAAGCGCGACGCCGAGTCCTACCTGGGCGAGAAGGTCACCGACGCGGTCATCACCGTCCCGGCGTACTTCAACGACTCCGAGCGCCAGGCGACGAAGGAGGCCGGCGAGATCGCGGGCCTGAACGTCCTGCGCATCGTCAACGAGCCGACCGCCGCCGCCCTGGCGTACGGCCTCGACAAGGACGACCAGACGATCCTCGTCTTCGACCTCGGTGGCGGCACCTTCGACGTGTCCCTCCTGGAGATCGGCGACGGCGTCGTCGAGGTGAAGGCCACCAACGGTGACAACCACCTCGGTGGTGACGACTGGGACCAGCGCGTCGTCGACTACCTGGTGAAGCAGTTCGCCAACGGGCACGGCGTGGACCTGTCCAAGGACAAGATGGCTCTCCAGCGTCTCCGCGAGGCCGCGGAGAAGGCGAAGATCGAGCTCTCGTCCTCGACCGAGACCACGATCAACCTGCCCTACATCACGGCGTCCGCCGAGGGCCCGCTGCACCTGGACGAGAAGCTCACGCGCTCGCAGTTCCAGCAGCTGACCGCGGACCTCCTGGACCGCTGCAAGACCCCGTTCCACAACGTCATCAAGGACGCGGGCATCCAGCTCTCCGAGATCGACCACGTCGTTCTCGTCGGTGGCTCCACCCGTATGCCCGCCGTCGCCGAGCTCGTCAAGGAGCTGACCGGCGGCCAGGAGGCCAACAAGGGTGTGAACCCGGACGAGGTCGTCGCCATCGGCGCCTCGCTCCAGGCCGGTGTCCTGAAGGGCGAGGTCAAGGACGTCCTGCTCCTCGACGTCACCCCGCTGTCTCTCGGCATCGAGACCAAGGGAGGGATCATGACCAAGCTCATCGAGCGCAACACCACGATCCCGACCAAGCGCTCCGAGATCTTCACGACGGCCGAGGACAACCAGCCGTCCGTGCAGATCCAGGTCTACCAGGGCGAGCGCGAGATCGCGGCGTACAACAAGAAGCTCGGGATGTTCGAGCTGACCGGTCTGCCGCCGGCCCCGCGCGGTGTCCCGCAGATCGAGGTCGCCTTCGACATCGACGCCAACGGCATCATGCACGTCGCCGCCAAGGACCTCGGCACCGGCAAGGAGCAGAAGATGACCGTCACCGGCGGCTCCTCGCTGCCGAAGGACGAGGTCAACCGGATGCGCGAAGAGGCCGAGAAGTACGCGGAGGAGGACCACGCCCGCCGCGAGGCCGCCGAGTCGCGCAACCAGGGCGAGCAGCTCGTCTACCAGACGGAGAAGTTCCTCAAGGACAACGAGGACAAGGTCCCCGGCGACGTCAAGACGGAGGTGGAGACCGCGGTCGAGGAGCTGAAGGAGAAGCTCAAGGGCGAGGACACCGCCGAGATCCGTACGGCCACCGAGAAGGTCGCCGCCGTCTCCCAGAAGCTGGGCCAGGCGATGTACGCCAACGCCCAGGCCGAGGGTGCGGCCCCGGGTGCCGAGGCCCCGGGCGACGCCCAGGCCAAGGCCGATGACGACGTCGTCGACGCCGAGATCGTGGACGACGAGAAGGACACCAAGGGCGGTGCGGCGTGACCGAGGAGACTCCGGGCTTCGAGGAGAAGCCCGACGTCCCCTCCGGCGCCACCCCTGATGACGCCGAGCCGAAGGCTGCCGACTCCTCCGAGGAGGAGGCGGCGGCCCCGGCCGGGGACACCGATGCGACCGTCGGCCTGACGGCGCAGCTGGACCAGGTCCGTACGGCGCTCAACGAGCGCACGGCAGACCTCCAGCGGCTCCAGGCCGAATACCAGAACTACCGCCGCCGCGTCGAGCGGGACCGGGTCACGGTCAAGGAGATCGCCGTCGCGAACCTCCTGTCCGAGCTCCTGCCCGTCCTCGACGACGTCGGCCGCGCGAGGGAACACGGCGAGCTGGTCGGCGGCTTCAAGTCGGTGGCCGAATCGATGGAGACCGTCGTCGCGAAGCTGGGCCTCCAGCAGTTCGGCAAGGAGGGCGAGCCCTTCGACCCGACGATCCACGAGGCCCTGATGCACAGCTACGCGCCGGACGTCACCGAGACGACCTGCGTGGCGATCCTTCAGCCGGGGTATCGCATCGGCGAGCGCACCATCCGCCCCGCGCGGGTGGCCGTCGCCGAGCCGCAGCCGGGCGCCACGCCCGCCGCGGCGAAGGAAGAGAAGAAGGCAGACGACGAGGAGAGCGGTGGCACCGAGGAGGTCTGACGGGAACACGTCTGATCACCGCGGTGCACACCGACCGGCCCGGCGGCCGGCCCACGGGCCGGCCGCTCGGCCGATCGTCCGGAAGGAGGGACGTCGATGAGCACGAAGGACTTCGTCGAGAAGGACTACTACAAGGTCCTCGGCGTCCCCAAGGACGCCACCGACGCCGAGGTCAAGAAGGCGTACCGGAAGCTCGCCCGCGAGTTCCACCCGGACGCCAACAAGAACGACGCCAAGGCGGAGGAACGCTTCAAGGAGATCTCCGAGGCGAACGACGTCCTCGGTGACCCCAAGAAGCGCAAGGAGTACGACGAGGCGCGCGCCCTCTTCGGCAACGGCGGCTTCCGGCCCGGCCCCGGTGGTGCGGGCGGCAACTTCAACTTCGACCTGGGCGACCTCTTCGGAGGGGGCGCCCCGGGCGGCGGACAGGGCGGCGCGGGCGGCGGCTTCGGCGGCGGGGGCGGTCTCGGCGACGTCTTCGGCGGGCTGTTCAACCGCGGCGGCACGGGCACCCGGGTCCAGCCCAAGCGCGGCCAGGACATCGAGTCCGAGGTGACGCTCAGCTTCACTGAGGCGGTCGACGGGGCCACGGTCCCGCTGCGGATGTCCAGCCAGGCGCCCTGCAAGGCGTGTTCCGGCACCGGCGACAAGAACGGCACTCCCCGGGTCTGCCCGACCTGTGTCGGCACCGGCCAGGTCTCGCGCGGCAGCGGCGGCGGCTTCTCGCTCACCGACCCCTGTGTGGACTGCAAGGGCCGGGGCCTCATCGCCCAGGACCCCTGCGACGTCTGCAAGGGCAGCGGCCGGGCGAAGTCGGCGCGCACCATGCAGGTGCGGATCCCGGCGGGCGTCTCCGACGGCCAGCGGATCCGGCTGCGCGGCAAGGGCGGCGCGGGCGAGCGCGGCGGACCGGCCGGCGATCTGTACGTCGTCGTCCACGTCGACGCCCACCCGGTCTTCGGCCGCAAGGGCGACAACCTCACGGTCACCGTGCCCGTCACCTACCCGGAGGCGACGCTCGGCGGCGAGATCAAGGTCCCCACGCTCGGCGGACCCCCGGTCACGCTGAAGCTTCCCGCCGGCACCCCCAACGGGCGTACGATGCGCGCCCGGGGCAAGGGCGCGGTGCGCAAGGACGGCACCCGCGGCGACCTGCTGGTCACCGTGGAGGTCGCGGTCCCCAGGGACCTGGGCCAGGAGGCCAGGGACGCCCTGGAGGCCTACCGGAAGGCGACCGCGGACGAGGACCCGCGGGCGGAACTGTTCCAGGCCGCGAAGGGAGCTTGAGATGGACGGCCGTCGACGCAATCCGTACCAGCTGACCGATGAGACACCGGTGTACGTGATCTCGATCGCGGCCCAGCTCTCGGGGCTCCACCCGCAGACGCTGCGCCAGTACGACCGTCTCGGCCTGGTCTCCCCGGACCGTACGGCCGGGCGCGGTCGGCGCTACTCGGCCCGCGACATCGAGCTGCTGCGCACCGTGCAGCAGCTGTCGCAGGACGAGGGCATCAACCTCGCGGGCATCAAGCGGATCATCGAGCTGGAGAACCAGGTGACCGCGCTCCAGCAGCGCGTCGCCGAGCTCTCGGCGGCGGTGGACGGCGCGGCGGTCGCCATGCAGCAGCGCGAGGCCCAGGTCCACGCCTCGTACCGCCGGGACCTCGTGCCGTACCAGGACGTGCAGCAGACGGGCGCGCTGGTGGTGTGGCGGCCCAAGCCGAAGCCGAAGCAGTAGCTTCGGGGCGGGACGGCCTTCCTTACGAAAGACGGCGGGGGCGGAAGACCACGAGACACCATGTGTTCTTCCGCCCCCGCCGTCTTTCGTGTGTCTCGGCAGTGGCCGATGGCTGGCACCAAGTGGCCGGAATCGTGCAGCAAGTTGACAGTGATCGACTCCCGGAGCGGCTCCCTCCGCTGACAAGGTGGTGGGTGTCGGCGGGAACGAAGCCGACGAGACACGTGACGTACGGGGAGGAAGACATGGGCGTCTACGCGTTCACCGGAAAGACGGTCGGCATGGGGGCAATGCTCCTGGGACTGGTTCTCGGGGCGGCCGTCGCACCGGCCCACGCGACCGCCGGTCCCGGGGCCGGGGCCGGCACCGTGTCGGAGGCGGCCGCACCGCTGCCGACCGGGACGGGGCCGGGGGCCGGGATCGGGGGCCGCGGCGAGGAGATCGCGTCGGAGGTGAAGGAGGCGGTGAACCGGCTTCTCTGCGGGGCACCGCTGCCGAAGCCGCTGGCGCCGTTCCTGGGCAAGGTGAAGTGCGTCAACGGCTGGCAGTAGAAGACCCGGTGGAGATCACGCTGGCGCGTGTCTCCACCGACGCCGCGCCGGCCGGAATCGCGGTGCTCCGGCTCATCGGGATGCTGCCCGCGGAGTGGGAGTGCGGCCAACGGATCGAGGAGGACCGGATCACCGTCCTGGTGCGCGGTTCCGGGCGGGACGCGGAGGACGTGACCGGCGTACGGGAACGGTGCGCGGAGGCGCTGCGGGACCGGACGCTGGCCGGGTGGGTCCTGGAAGGGGCTGGTTAGGCCCGCCGGCTCCGGGGCGCATCCGGTGCTTACCGGTGGCTCAGATCCAGCCACGCTCGCGGGCCAGCAGGGCCGCGTGCGGGCGGCTGGTCGCGCCCAGGATGCGGAGGACGTCGGCGACATGGCGGCGGTACGTCCGCACCGAGATGTCCAGGTTCCGTGCGCCCGTCTCGTCCTTCGCCACCCGGCACATCTCCTCCATGACGCGCTGCTCCATCTCGGACAGCACGTCGGAGGGGGAGGAGTGGGTGTCGATCAGGGTGGACAGGTCCGTGGACTCGGCCCAGATCTTCTCGAACAGGGCCAGGATGTTGGAGACCAGACCGGCCTGCTGGGTGACCAGCGCGCCGCGCGAGGTGTCCGAGGGGTCGACGGGCACCAGGGCCGTACGGCGGTCGTACACGAGGATCCGCTCGGACAGCTTGTCGGCGGCCCGGATCGACGCCCCCTGCGCGGTGAGTTCGCGGAGGTAGGCGACGGTCGGCGGGTGGTCGAGCGCTTCCCGCAGCACCACGCTGCGGATCTGCACGCCCCGGCGCAGACACCGGGTGTCCAGGGGGCGTGCGTGCGCGATGTTCTCGGCGGTGAGGGCGGTGTACGGCTCGACGGAGAGAATCTCCTGGCGGGCGAAGAAGGCCAGGTCGTCGATCCGGTCGCGGATCTGCCGGAGCACCTCAAGACGCTCGACGCCCTGCGTGGCGAGGGGGCGGGTCTGCTGTTCGGCGGTCAGCTCGGCGATCAGGTGCCGGGACCTGGTGACCTGGTGGAGCTGTTCGTGCAGCTCGCGCAGCCGTATCTCCGTGAGCCGCTCGACCGCGGTCTCCGGGGCGGCCGCCGAGACGCCGCCGTGCTCGTCGGTCCGCAGCAGGCCCAGCTCGTCGAGGCGGGCGAGGGCCTTCTCCACCTCCTCGCGAGGGCTGTGGAGGAGCACCCCGATGTCCTCGGTGCCGGTGCCCGGATTACGGAGGAAGTGCCGGTAGGCGCGCTCCTCCGTGATGTCCAGGCCGAGTATGGACAGGCTTCCGCCGTTCACCGCTGCCGCCCCCCGCGTGCCGCACGACTACCGACGGCGCACTGCGGCACGGGTCAGATGCCGCGCAACCGTCGAACCGATGAGGGAGAGGGTAATCCATAGGTAAAGCAGCAGGTAGTCCCGGTCGTCCGGGTGACGGGCGCGGGACGGGGGACGGTGACGATCAATGGAGGAGACTGCTGTGACGATGATGGCCGACGAACAGGTGAGGACCGGTGGGCGGGCGATGGACTTCGCCACGCTCACCGAACGTGAGCTGGAGGTGCTCGTGCTGCTGGCGAGCGGGGAGCAGAACCGCTGGCTGGCCCGGAGACTGGGCATCACGGAGCGGACCGTCCGGGCACACACGTCGAGCATCGTGCGCAAGCTGAACCTGAAGTCCCGGTTCGAGGCGGCGATCGTGTCGTATCTGCACGCGGAGGACATCAGAGGACATCAGGGGGCTGCGTCCGTGATCTGACGCCGATCGTGCCCTGGGTCCCGTTACGCCCGAAGTCCCCTGCCGGAAATCTCGCTTCCGGCAGGGG
The DNA here is from genome assembly GCF_003501885.1 of Streptomyces globisporus. Taxonomy (GTDB): domain Bacteria; phylum Actinomycetota; class Actinomycetes; order Streptomycetales; family Streptomycetaceae; genus Streptomyces; species Streptomyces globisporus_D. The sequence goes on along the minus strand of NZ_QWFA01000210.1, from coordinate 8,427 downwards.
ACTTCTGGCGTTCCCGGCATCCCGCCTACGGCAGGGCGGCGCTGATCGCGTCCACCAGCATCATCCACATCGGCTGACCGCCCGTTCCGAACGCCGCCGCCAGTGCGTAGCCGATGGCCGCGTCGAGGGGTTCGGGGGTGCCGGCCTCCTTCTGCCACTCCGCTATCACCCGGCGGTCGCCGTCCGAGGAGAAGTCCCCGAGGTGCTTGCCGTCGCGAGTCAGCTTGCTGAACGGGATCGAGTTCGGGACGAGCCGGTAGTGGAGGCCCCCGTGGTGGACGTCGACCCGGTAGGTCTGGCGCCGGAGCTTGCCCTTGCCGGGCTTGATCGTCGCGTCCTCGCCGTCCACCGTGATCGTCAGGTGCCGGGGGTCGCGGGTGCCGATGACGATGTGGTCGTCGACCTCCGCCTCGGGGGCACGGACGATGGTGACGGTCGGGATCCGCTCGCCGCTGACGACGAGCTTCTCGCGGTTCTCGCCGAGGAGTTCGACGGAGATCTCCCCGTAGTGGTCGTCCTCGGTGGAGGCGGGCAGCGGGAGGGAGGGGGTGTCGGTCATCTGGATCCTTGAACCCTTCGGTCGTGCTGGGGGGGGGTGTTCGCGGAGCATCACTGCCGTACGGAGTCACGGGCGCGGAGTCGCGGGCGCGCGGCTCACCGGCGTACGGAATTGTCCCAGGAGCGTGCCGTGCTCCGGTGCCGGTCAGCGGGCTCCCGCGGTCGCGACCGCCGGTCCTGCGGTCAACTGCGTTGCGGTGAGGTCCTGGTAGAGGGCGCTGCGCCCCAGCAGTTCCTCGTGCCGTCCGTGGTCGCTGACCCGGCCGTTCTCGAACAGCACAAGCCGCTCCGCCGTGGTGACCGTCGAGAGCCGGTGCGCGATGAGGAGCACCGTGCAGTCCCGCGCGGCCTCCTCCACCGTCCGGCGCAGCGCGGTTTCGCTGAGTCCGTCAAGATGCGCGGTGACCTCGTCGAGGAGCAGGACCTGCGGGCGGCGCAGCAAGGCCCGTGCGATGGCGAGGCGTTGACGTTCGCCGCCGGAGAGGGCCAGGCCGCGGGCGCCGACAGCCGTGTCGAGGCCGTCCGGGAGGGAGGCGACGAAGCCGTCGAGCAGGGTGCGGCGGAGCACGTCGGCGACGGCCTCGTCGCTCGCGTCCGGCGCGGAGTAGAGTAGGTTCTCCCGCAGCGTGCCCGCGAGCATCGGGGAGTCCTGCTCGACATAGGCGATCCGGCGGCGCAGTTCGGCCCGGCCCAGGGAGCGGATGTCGGTGTCGTCCAGCAGGATGCGGCCCTCCTCGGTGTCGTAGAACCGCTGGATCAGCGAGAACACCGTGGTCTTGCCGGAGCCCGACGGGCCGACGATCGCGGTGACCTTCCCGGCCGGCGCGACGAAGCTCGTGCCGTTCAGGACGGGCGTGCGGCCCTCGTAGCCGAAGGTCAGTCCGTCGACCGTGACGGCGGGCGGCGGGCCGGAGGGCGCCGGCGGCGTACCGTCCACATCGTCCTCTGCCGCCATGGACCGCACCTCCTCGATCCGGGCCAGCGCGCCGAGCCCCTGTTGCAGGGCGGTGGTGCCGCCGACGAGGGAGAGGACCGGGCCGCCCAGGTTGAACAGGTAGAGCAGGAAGCCGATCAGCGCGGCCAGTTCGAGGGTGCCCATGGCGACCAGCGCACCGCCGAAGCCGATGACGGCGAGGAACGAGGCCTGGACGATCAGCCCGGCCAGCACGGCGATCAGCGCGTGGTACCGGGCGCCCTTGAGGCCGGCCCGGTAGGCGCGTGTCGCGGCCTCGGTGGCCCGCTCGGTCTCCTTCGCCTCACCGCCGTTGGCCTTGACGGTGCGGGCCGCGCCGAGCGAGCGGTCGAGCGCCGCGCCGATCTCGCCGACGGAGGTCTGCGCCTCCGTGGTGACCCGCTTGATCCGGGGCATGACGACGCCCATCGCGATGCCGACGACCACCAGCACGGCGGAGGTGATGCCGAGCAGCGGCAGGCTGACGATGCCCATCAGCACGATCGTGGCCAGCAGGTGGATCGATCCGTCGACGAGCTGGATGAGCCCGCCCGTCGCCGCGTGCTGCACCAGCGTGCTGTCGGAGGTGACGCGCGTGGTCAGCCCGCCCGGTTCGGTACGGTCCAACTCGGCGGTGCGCAGCCGGATGAGGCGCGCGATCAGCCCGCGGCGGACCTGGAGCACGACGCGTTCTGCGGTCCGCTCGCTGAGCCAGGACTGCAGCCAGGTCAGCCCGATGGAGGCGAGCAGCAGGCCGGTCAGCAGCAGGATGTCCTCCCGCAGCCCTTCACCCGTCATGAGCTTGGCCAGCACCGACTGGATGACCAGCGGCTGGGCCAGGCCGGCGGCGCTGCCCGCCAGGGTCAGGGCCAGCACCGTGAGGAGGATGCCGCGGTGCGGACGCGCGTACGAGAGCAGCGCCCGCAGTGCGGGCCGCTCCGCCGGAGACTGTTCTGCGTCAGGTGTGTTCACACCCGTAGTTCTATCCTCTTCCACCCGCGCGGGGAACTGTCGTTTGCGGCAATGCCGTAAGAGCCAATGGTGCGGACCGGGCAGCGTGGGTCAACATTCTTTCTGTCCGCAACGGACGCCGGTAAACCAGGCATCGGCGAGATGCACGAAGTGGCCGGTCGTCAATTCCCTTTCATCACACGAAGGAACATCTCATGCAGAACGTCACCGAGAAGGACCTGTTCGACGGCTACACCGCCTACACCTCCGCCGAGGAGCTCGGCCTGCACGACGGCCAGGAGGCCGCGCCGGCGTTCAGCCCCACCATCCCGTGGGCCATCCGCGCCACGATCATCACCGCGCGTTCCTCGCAGCAGTGCGCCGCCGCTCTCGGCTCGCTCGCCGCGAAGACCGTCGAGAACAAGTGCTGACCAGCGACTCTTCGCTGTGAGCCGCGGGGGTCGGCCGGAGATGCGGTGCGCATGCTCCGGCCGGCCCCCGGCCCCAACGCACAACAGGAGGCGTCGTGGAGGAACAGCAACGGGACTTCGAGCGCATCCTCGTCGTGGGGACGGGAGCCCTCGGCGTCGCCTTCCTGCCGTTCTGGATCAACTGGCTCGGGAATTCCTTTCCCGAGATCGAGAAGCGTTTCGCGCTGACCCGTTCCGCATGCCGGTTCGTTTCGCCGGACGCGGTGGCTGTGCTCTCCGGAAAAGAAGTCTTCATCGATGACTGGAATGCTTTCTCCGGTGCCGATGTGCCCCATGTGGACATCGCGGAATGGGCGGATCTGATTCTCGTCCATCCCGCCACCCTGAATTTCGTCGGCCGATTCGCCCTCGGGGTCGCCGACACCCCGCTGATGGTCGCCCTGCAGACCACCCGCGCCCTGGTCGGCGTCGCCCCCTCGCTGCCGCCCGGAGCGCTCGGGAGCCCGGTCGTGCAAGGGCACCTGGCGGCGCTGCGCGAGCGGCCCGGAGTGGTGCTCGCCCCGACGATCCCCGCGCGGAGCGCGCGTACCGGTGAGGTGGAGGACGGCGGCTCGGCACCGCTGAACGAGCTGTACGACCTGTGCGTCGCGCACCGGAAGAGCCGCGTCGGCGCGTCCGGGAGCTCGTCGTGAACGTGGCAGTTCCCCTTGCAGACCTGGGTGTTCCGGTGGCCGAGTACGGAACCGGACTTCAGGTCACCCGGGTTCACCGGGCGTCCGACGGCGGTCCCGGCGGTGCCGGTGACTTCCTGTGGTGGCACGGGCCGGGGCCCCGGCGCGCCGGCCCCCTCCGCATGGCCGCCCAACACGCCCCCCTCGTACCGGATCTCGGGCCCGTCGAGGCGGCCGCGCTGCTGGCCACCGGCACGCCCCACGGAGACGGGCTGCTCCACCGGGCCGCCGGGTCCGCGTCGGCCGCCGCCTGGCTGCGGGACCCCCGCCCGCAGGCCGGGCGGCTCGTCGCCCACTCCCTCGCCGCCGCCGCGCGTGCGCTCCGGGTTCTGCACGGGGTCCCCCTGCCCCCGGGACCGCAGGCTCTCCCGCCCCCCGGGGTGCGGCGGTTGCAGAAGTGGGCGGCCGGGTCCGGGCCGCTCGTCCCGGCGGCAGCGCGGCTGCGCCGGCGTGCGGGGGAGGTGTGGGGCGAGGGCCGCACGGAACGGCTGCTGGGCTGGGCGGACGACGCCGTACGCCCCTCGGGGTCCGGAGCCACGGTCGTGCCGCTGCACGGCTGGGCGTCGACCGGTTCGCTCGTACCGCCCCGGAGCCGGGGCCGGGTCGCGCTGCTCACCGGTGAGGACCTGGGCGCCGGCCGCCGGGAGCTGGACCTGGGCTGGATGCTGGGCGACCTCGTCGAGCTGGCCTGGTCCTCGCCGCTCCACCGGGCGGCGGGGGAGAGCGCGGGGCTGCTGTCCGTCAGGGACCTTCAGCGGGTGTTCCTCGGTGCGTACAAGGCGGGGGAGAGCGAGGGCGGTGACCAGGGGCCCGCGGGGCCGGTGTACGACCCGGTGGCCGTCGGGCGCTGCGCCGTGCTCCGCGTCGTCACGCACATGCAGGACTTCGCCACCTACTGCGAGTGGAGCGACGAATTGCTCGACTACCTCGCCTTCACTGCCGAGTTGATCGATGAGGAGGGCCGCCGGGCGGTCCCCCGAGGAGTGTCATGACGACGACGAGTACGACGGCCGCCCCGACGGAGGCGGTGGCCACGGCGAGCACGGCGGCCACGGCCGGGGACGCGCCCGCCCTGATCAGGTTCCGGCCGACCGGACTCGACACCGCGCCGGAGGTGAACACGCTGCTGGAGCGGTTGGGCCTCGGGCCCTTCGAGCCGGAGGGGCTGACCGCCTTCGGCGGTCGCAACGACAACTGGGCCGGTACGACCACCCGTGGCCAGCAGGTCTTCGTCAAGACCGTCGCCCGGGCCCCCGACGGCAGCCGGCCCGAGATCGACCGCGCCCTCGCCTTCGAGGCGTCGGCCGCCCGGCTGCCGGCCGGTTCGCCGCTCCGTACCCCCAAACACCTGGGCACCGACCGGGACTCGGCCGTCAGCGCCTTCCGGCTGCTGCGCGGGTCCCGTTCGGGCTCGGAGGTCGCGTTGGACGGCGACTTCGACGAGGCGCTGTGCCGGGAGGCCGGGCGGGCCGTCGCCACGCTGCACACGCTGGGGACGGCGGGCGGCGCGTCGGACGGCGAGTCGGGCGGCGAGGCTCCGGACCCGGCTTCGGCCCCCGCCATCGACACCGCCGAGGCCCCGCTGCCGCCGATGCGCTGGCTCCGGGCGTTCCCGTGGAGCGAGGTCCAGGACCGCAGCATGGCGCAGATCGCCGCCTGGAAGCTCGTCCAGGACGATACGGAGGTCGTCGCCGCGCTCCACCGGCTGCGGGAGCGGGAGCGTACGGCACCGCACACACCCGCCCACTGCGATCTGCGCTTCGACCAGTTCCTCGTCCACGACGGGCAGCTGTACCTGTGCGACTGGGAGGAGTTCCGGCTCGCCGACCCGGCCCGCGACGTCGGCGCGTTCGTCGGCGAATGGCTCTTCCAGGCCACGTACTCCGTCTTCGCGCCGACGGGCGAGCCCACCTCGGCGAAGGACGCCGTCGCGCTCGGCTTCGACCTCTCCCACGAGGAGATCGTGGAGCGCGGCGCGGCCGGACTGCGCCGCCACATCCCCCGTATCTCGGCCTTCTGGCAGGGCTACACCGAGTGCCGTGTCCCGGATCCCGAACTCGCCGAACGGGCCGTCGGGTTCGCGGGCTGGCACCTGTACGACCGGCTCATCGCCACGGCGCAGGCGCACGCCGTCCTCAACCCGGTGGCGCGCGCCGCCGCCGGGATCGGGCGGACGCTGCTGCTGAACCCGGCGGGTGCGGTGGCCACCCTGGGCCTGGCCGACCCCGCTGTGCCGCACTCCGCCGTGCCGCATGCTGCCGTGCCGCACCCCGCCGACGCCCTTGCAGGGAGCCCCCGATGACGCTCACCCCCACCCCGGTCCGGCCCGCCGGGATCGCTCCGCGGCTCGCCGCCGCGCTCGACCTCGTGGACGTACGCGCCGACGGTCTCCAAGCGCGGCTCGCCGGACGGACGTTGACCGCTGACAGCCCGCGCGATCTGCGCGGCCGTCTCACCAACGCGCTGTACGAGGAGTTCCACGCCGGGAACGGGGCGCACCGCCGGGACGCGGACGCGCCGCCCCGCCGCACGTTGCGCGACTCCGCGCTGGAACGCCGCCTCGCCGCGGCCGTGCCGCACCCCACCACCCCGGTCACCGGACGGCTGCTGGAGGTCGGCGAGGGCGGCGAACTGGTCGTCCGGCTGCCGGAGATCACCGCGCGGCTCACCGCTGACCGGCTCATCGGCCCCGCCGCGCCCGTACCGGGCGAGCTGGTCCAGGTGGCCCTGGAGGCGGCGCGGCCCGCCCTCTCGCCCGGGTTCTTCTACGTGATGGGTTCGCGGCCCCTGCCGGTCCCCGCCGGCCCGGTGCGCCGCCTCTTCCTGCACGCCCGCCACGCGGACGCGGCCGTCGGACTGTGGGCCGCCGCGCTGGCCGCCCTGGAGGGCGCCGGGGCGCGGTACCACGCCAAGGTCCTGTCCGACGAGGACGACTACCCGCGCCGCGACAGCGTCGTCGTCTATCTGCACGGCGACCACGCACCGGCCGAACGGGCGGTGGCCGCCGCCGTCCGGGACCTGCCGGGGCTCGGCGGCGACACCTCGCTGTTCACCGCCCGGCTCGCCCCCGGCGTCGCCGCCGCCTGGGACCCGCGCGACCCGCGCCCCGGCCGCGACGGCATGAGCTTCGGGCAGCACCGCAGCTTCGCGCTGGCCACCGCGCTGGTCGACCACGCGCAGGGGGCCGACGCCGGGGATCTCGCCGATCACGTCGTACGGGCCTTCCGCGCGGCGGGGATCGACCCGGAGCACCCCGAGAACAACCTTGCCGAAACCCCCTCGACCGCGACCGCTGGAGTGTGAGCCCGATGACGACGACGACCGAGACGACGGAGAACCCCGAGACCATGGAGACGACGGAGGTCCCCGAGGCGGCAGCGGCAGGGGGGTTCGGCGCGGCGATCACCGTCGCCTACAGCGACGCGCTGGCCGGTGTCTACGACGACATCTACCCGAGCACCCCGGACCTCGACGACATCGCTACGTACCTGCTCACCCTCGCCGCACCCGGTGCGAGCGTCCTCGAACTCGGCGTCGGCACCGGCCGGGTGGCGCTTCCGCTCGCCGACCGCGGCTTCGACGTCACCGGTGTCGAGTCCTCCGAAGGGATGCTGGCCCGCCTCGCGGAGAAGGACCCCGAGGGACGGATCACCCCGGTGCACGGCGACTTCGCCGGACTCGACCTCGGCCGCTCCTTCGACGTCGTCCTCGCCCCGTTCAACGTGCTGTGCTGCGCGATGGCGGTCGACGAGCAGATCGCGCTGATGCACGCCATGGCCCGGCACGTCACGGCGGAGGGGCACGTGGTCATCGAGACGTTCGACCCGAGCGACTACCACGTACAGAGGAGGAACGAGGTCAACACCTATCCGATCGGGGCGCGCGGGGCGCTCATCGAGTCGGTGGGCGTGCTGCCCGCCTCGCAGAACATGATGCTCCAGAGCACGCTGTTCCTGGACGGCGACGCCCCGAAGTCCGCGACGACCGTGATGCGGTACGTGTGGCCGGGCGAGCTGGACCTGCTCGGCGCGATCGCCGGCCTGGAGCTCGTCGGCCGGTACGCGGGCTGGCGCGAGCAGCCCTTCGACGGGGGCGACAGCCGCAAGATGTGCGTGTCCGTGTTCCGCCCGCTGAACCAGGCCGGTTGAGATGAGCCCGAGCGTGTCCGTGCTCCCCGGCGGGCTGCGGGTGTGCGTCGAGTCGGGCCCGCAGTACGGGCGGGGCCTCGCCGCCGTCGCGCTCACCGTGGCGGCGGGCGGCGACGACGACCCGGCCGGACGCCACGGTACGGCGCATCTCGTCGAGCACCTGATGTTCCCGCGCTCGGGCCGGGAGGGTGCCGCCGACCCCACCGGGGAGGGGTACGCGGCGCTGGTCGCGGGCGCGGGCGGGGTCTGCAACGCCGAGACCCACCGTGACCACACGGTCTTCCACACCACGGTCCCCGCCGATGCGCTGCCCGACGCCCTGGCCTGGGAGGCCCGCCGCCTGCTCGGCTTCGCGCCCACGGAGGACGTGATCCGTACGGAGACCGACGTCATCGGCGAGGAGATCCGCGGAGCGGGGGACGCCGGCCGGTACTGGGAATCGGCGCTTGGCGCGCTGTACCCGGGCAGCAGGGACAGCTTCGGGACGCCGACGGAGCTGGCGGGCATCACGGCCGGCGAGGTGGAGGCGTTCTTCCGGTCGCACTACACGGCACGGCGGATGGTGCTGTCGGTCGTGGGGGACGTGGATCCGGCGGGGGTCATGGCGGTCGTGGGGGAGGTGTTCGCGGGGGTGGGAGAGGTCCACCCCGTGGAGG
>NZ_QWFA01000021.1 GCF_003501885.1 Streptomyces globisporus | reverse complement strand
GCCGAGACCGGGGCGGGTCCGTCGGGGCCGCCCCAGGCCGGATCCGCCCCGGACGGCCCCCGCCCGCTGGCAGCCCGCCTCCCGCCCCGGGACACTGAAGCGGTGCGCCCGGTAACCGCGACGGCAGCGGCCGTCACCTCGATCCTCGGCGTCGGTGCGGCAGCGGTCGCGGCCGGCCGGTACGCCAGCGACGTCGCCCTCAAGGCGACGCCCGGACGTCCCCTCCCCGCCGACCGCAGACTCACCGTGCACGCCACCGCGGCCGGGCAGGTCACCCTGACCCGTTCCCTCTCGGCGCTCCGGCCCGGCACCTGGGGCATCGCCGGACCCGGGGTCCACGCGGTCGTCGGAGCCGTCGTCGAAGGGGCCTCCGAAGGCGCCGACACCGTCGTCCGCAGGCTGGAGAGCGTCGGCCAGGGGATCCTCGAACCGGGCGTGAAGGTCCGGCTCACCCCCGCCCTGTACGGCGGCGACCCCGGCAGCGACCTCGGCCTCGACCACCAGGAGGTCGAGATCCCCGGCGAACTCGGAGCCCTCCCCGCCTGGTACGTCCCGGGCCCCCGCGACACCTGGATCATCACCGTGCACGGCCTCGGCGCCACCCGGGCCCACCCCATGAACCTGATGCCGTTCCTGCACCAGCAGCGTTTCCCCGTGCTCGACCTCGCCTACCGGGGCGACCCCGGAGCCCCCCGCCCCGCCGACGGCCTCGGCCACTTCGGCGCCTCCGAGTGGCGCGACCTCGACGCCGCCCTCCGCTACGCCCTGCGGTACGGCGCCCGGAACGTGATCGTCCACGGCTGGTCCACCGGCGCCACCATGGCCCTGTACGCCGCCGTCGAATCCCCGCTCCGCGACCGGATCAGCGGCATCGTCCTCGAATCCCCGGTGCTGGACTGGCCGGTCACCCTGCGCGCCCTGGCCGCCGCCCGCGGCGTTCCGGCCGCCCTGCTGCCGCTCGCCGTCCGCGCCGCCCAGGGCCGCACCGGGATGGGCGCCACCCCGGTGCTGGAGACCTCCGTACCGACCTCCCTGCGCACCCCGACCCTGATCCTGCACGGCCCCGACGACACGATCGCCCCGTGGGGCCCCTCCCGCGAACTCGCCGCCCGCCGCGCGGATCTGGTCAGTCTGCACGCCGTACCGCAGGCTCCGCATGCGTCGATGTGGAACGCCGGCCCGGCCCGCTACGAAGAGACCCTGCGACGCTTCCTCACGCCCCTGATGTGAGCCGATGGGGTGAACTCTCCCCCTTGCCGCCGCGCCGGGGGAACCTTTCACGTACCGGTGAAACGGCTTCCGTTTGGGCTTTCGGGCCGTCAGGGGCAAGACTGCTCCCGTGACGTCCCGTACTCCGCGCGACTCCAGGCTGCGACTTGTCCGCCCGCGACCCCTTGCCACCGCCCGCAAGGCCGTGACCACCCGGCGCACCAGGCCGGCTCCCCGGCCCCCCGAGGGCACCCCGCCCCGCGCGGAACTGGCCCGCCAGGCCAGGGCGGTGCTCGCCGATGCCGTGCGCATCGCCCACTGGGCGGCCGGCACCCCGGGGCCCGGCACCGCCGCCCCGCTCGCGGCCCACGCCCTCGAACGGGCGGCCACCGCCCTGGAGCTCTCCCCGGCGCAGGTCCGCGCCGGCTGGGACCGGGCCCGGCTGGCCGGACTCGTCGAACTCCACGGCGACACCGCCCGCCCCGGCTGGCGGTTGCGCGCCTGGGACCGGGACGACTCCGCCGTGCTGCGCGGCTGGGTCGCGCTCTTCGACGCCTGGTCGCTCGTCCACGCCGCCCCGGAGGGCATCGAGGCGGGCGCGGTCGCCGAAGCCGTCGAGGCCGTGCCCCAGGTGCTCTCCCTCCTCCAGCTCTCCGCGGGCCCCGTCACCGTCCCCGCCCTGCTGGACCTCCTCGGCCAGCGCGTCGCCGAACTCCACGAGGAGCGCTGCGAAGTGCCTCTGGGACCCGGCGGATCCGCGCCCGCCGCGTCCGCCGCCCCGGCGGAGACGGCCGCCGCCACCGCCGGAGACCGCCGGAGCGCCGACCTCAACGCCCTGCTGCTCGACTGGGCCCTGGAGGGCCTGGCCGCCGTCGGAGCGCTGACCCTGGGCAAAGGGCACGCCACCCTCACCCCGCTCGGCAACTGGGCGGTCTGGGTCAAGCTGGAACAGATCTGCGTCGCCGCCCAGAGCCCGGCCGGAAACATCGAACAGTCCGCCGCCGACATGCTCCTCGGCTGCGCCCGGCTCACCCCCGGACCGGCCCGCGACGAATATCGCGCCTGGCTCGCCGCCCGCACCGTCGGCAGCGCCGTCGGCGAACTGCTCGCCGTCGCCCGGGGCGAGGACGCGCTGCTGCGCGGGCTGGCCTTCGAGGCGCTGCGCGTCGTCGGCGCCCCCGCCGAACCCGAGGTCCGCGCCGTGCTCGCCGAACCCTCGCTGCGCCCCTACGCGCTGCTCTGGCTCGCCGAGTACGAGGGCAACGACCCGGACGACGCCCAGGACGTCCTCAGCCGCGAGGAGGCCACCTGGCTCTGGGTCGACACGGCCGCCGCGGTCGCCGACCACGGCGAGACCGGTCTGCTCGTGCGCCACCTCGACTCCGCCGTCCAGGGCACCGTTCCGGCCCTCCTCGACGAGGTCAGGGCCGTCGGCCACCCCCGCACCGTCCAGGTCCTGGTCGCCCTGGCCGCGGCCCACCCGGACCCGGCCCTGGCCAAAGCGGTCCGCCGGGCCGCCTTCCAGGTGCACACCGGAGGAGCCTGATTCGTACGTTCCGGATCCCTGCGCCCCGGGCCCCCGCTCAGCCGGCGGACCCCGGGGCGTACGTCCCGAAGCTCCACACATTGCCCTCGGCGTCCCGCGCCATGTAGTCCCGGGAGCCGTAGTCCTGGTCGGTCGGCTCCATCAGGATCTCCACGCCGAACTCCCTGGCCCGGGCACAGTGCTCGTCCACCTCGTCGACCACCACGTACACCCCCGCCGGGCCCGCGCCCGCCATCGCCCGCGCGAACACTCCCTCGCGCCCCTTGGAACCGAGCATCACCCTGCCGTTGCCCAAGGACAGCTCGGCATGCAGCACACTGCCGTTCTCGCCCTCGTACACCGCCTCCTCGGTGAACCCGAGACCCTGGGTCAGCGTCCTGATCGCCGCCCTCGCGTCGTCGTAGAGGATCGTCGGGTAGATCGTCGGAACCCCGCTCGCCGCGCCCGCCATGACACTCACCTCTCCTGCCGTCCGCACCGTCCGATGTGATCTGCGTCTCAGTCTTCCATCAGGCGCTGACAACGGCAGGCCGTCCCGGACCGGCTGTCCCGCACTGGCTGTCCCGGACCGGCTGGCCCGGATCAGGCGAACGTGTCGCACCGCTCCATGTCGCCCGTGCTGAACCCGGTGGAGAACCACTGCTGCCGCTGCGCGGCCGAACCGTGCGTCCACGACTCCGGGGTGACCCGGCCCTGGTACCGCTCCTGGATCCGGTCGTCGCCCACCGCCGCCGCCGCGTCCAGGCCGTCCCGGATGTCCGCCCGGGTCAGCTCGGTGATCAGCGGCCGGCCGGTCGACTCGTCCGGCGTCGTCGTGGCGTGGTGCGCCCAGACCCCGGCGTAGCAGTCGGCCTGCAGTTCGACCCTCACCGCGTTGCTGTTCTCGCCCTGCCGCCCGTCCTGCGACCGGCCCAGCGTGCCCATCAGGTTCTGCACATGGTGGCCGTACTCGTGCGCCACCACGTACGCCTGCGCGAACGGGCCGCCGCTGGAGCCGAACTTCGTCCGCAGGTCCTCGAAGAACCCGAGGTCCAGATAGACCTTGCGGTCGCCGGGGCAGTAGAACGGCCCGACCGCCGAGGTGGCGGCCCCGCAGGCGGTGCCCACCTGCCGGCTGAACAGGACCGTCCGGGCCCCCGCGTACGTGGCGTCACGACGCTGGAACTCCAGCCGCCAGAAGTCCTGCACGCTGTTGACCACCGCCACCGTCCGGCAGTCCTCACGGCTGTTCGCGTCCTGCCCCTTCAGGCAGCTCTCCTGCACCTGACCGGCCGACGAGGAGGTCGCCGCCGGGTCCGCGCCGTCGGAGGAGAGCCCGAGCTCGTCGGGTCCGACGCCGAAGAGCAGACCCAGGATCAGGGCGATCACCCCGGCGATTCCCCCGCCCACGGTGGCCCGCCCGCCCGGGATCCGGCTGCCGCGCACGTCCTGGACCTCGGAGGTGTCCAGATCGGCGTCGTCGTCGAACTGCACGCTCGCACCACCCTCGGTGTCGGGCGGGCGACAGCGTGCCGCCCTGCGCCGAGTATCGGACGGTTCGTGCCACCGGGCACGCGGAAAAGCAGTTGCGCACCGCCAGTAGAATGGCCGTATGGCCTACCTCCTTGTGCATTAGCGGCGTCGAGAGACCTCCGCCCTCGTCCCTCCGCCGTCCTGACTGCCCTGGAGTTTTTTCCGTGATCACCGCTTCCGGCATCGAGCTGCGCGCCGGCGCCCGCATCCTCATCGAATCCGCTTCCTTCCGTATCGCCAAGGGCGACCGCATCGGCCTCGTCGGCCGCAACGGAGCGGGCAAGACCACCCTCACCAAGTGCCTCGCCGGCGAAGGCGCCCCCGCGGCCGGCACCATCACCAAGTCCGGCGAGGTGGGCTACCTCCCGCAGGACCCGCGCACCGGCGACCTCGACGTCCTCGCCCGCGACCGCATCCTCTCCGCCCGTGGTCTCGACGAGATCCTGCGCAAGATGCACGAGAACGAGGACCGGATGGCGAACGGCAAGGGCGCCACCCGCGAGAAGGCGATGAAGAAGTACGAGCGCCTGGAGACGGAGTTCCTCACCAAGGGCGGATACGCCGCCGAGGCCGAGGCCGCCACCATCGCCGCCGCGCTCAATCTGCCGGACCGGGTCCTCGGCCAGCCCCTGCACACCCTCTCCGGCGGTCAGCGCCGCCGCGTCGAGCTGGCCCGGATCCTCTTCTCGGACGCCGACACCCTGCTCCTGGACGAGCCGACCAACCACCTCGACGCCGACTCCATCGTCTGGCTGCGCGACTACCTCAAGACCTACCGCGGCGGCTTCGTCGTGATCTCGCACGACGTCGAACTGGTCGAGACGGTCGTCAACAAGGTGTTCTACCTCGACGCCAACCGCTCCCAGATCGACATCTACAACATGGGCTGGAAGCTCTACCAGCAGCAGCGCGAGGCCGACGAGAAGCGCCGCAAGCGCGAGCGCCAGAACGCCGAGAAGAAGGCCGCCGCGCTCAACTCGCAGGCCGACAAGATGCGCGCCAAGGCCACCAAGACCGTCGCCGCCCAGAACATGGCCAAGCGGGCCGACCGGCTGCTGGCAGGCCTTGAGGCCGTCCGGGTCTCCGACAAGGTCGCCAAGCTCCGCTTCCCCGAGCCCGCCCCCTGTGGCAAGACCCCGCTGATGGCGGAGGGCCTGTCCAAGTCGTACGGCTCGCTGGAGATCTTCACCGACGTCGACCTTGCCATCGACAAGGGCTCCCGCGTCGTCATCCTCGGCCTCAACGGCGCCGGCAAGACCACGCTGCTCCGCCTGCTCGGCGGCGCCGAGAAGCCCGACACCGGCGAGATCATCCAGGGCCACGGCCTCAAGCTCGGCTACTACGCCCAGGAGCACGAGACCCTCGACCCGGAGCGCACGGTCCTGGAGAACATGCGCTCCGCCGCCCCCGACCTCGACCTCGTCGAGGTCCGCAAGACGCTCGGCTCCTTCCTCTTCTCCGGCGACGACGTCGACAAGCCCGCCGGCGTCCTCTCCGGCGGCGAGAAGACCCGGCTCGCGCTCGCGACCCTGGTCGTCTCCTCCGCCAACGTGCTCCTGCTCGACGAGCCGACGAACAACCTCGACCCCGCGAGCCGCGAGGAGATCCTCGGCGCGCTGCGCACCTACAAGGGCGCCGTCGTCCTCGTCACCCACGACGAGGGCGCCGTCGAGGCGCTCCAGCCGGAGCGGATCATCCTGCTCCCGGACGGTGTCGAGGACCTCTGGGGAGCGGACTACCGCGACCTCGTCGCCCTCGCCTGATCCGCCCGCGCCCCTGCCCGATCCACCGGGGATAGATCATTCGGCCTACGCGTGATCCGTCATCTGCGTGAGAGCGTCTCGTACTCCGGTGGTGCGCCCGGCGCTCACGCGTCGCGCGCCCCTTTTCCGGGTGATCCTCCCCGTACGGCCCTGACCTGCCGGTTCTCCGGACGGTGAGGGCCGTGCGCCCTCGTGCGCCCGCAGGAATCAGGGATTCCGCTCGTGTCGACGCGCCTCTCGTCAAGGAAACCGCTCGCACCGACCTTGCCGAATGGGTGGCCAGGAAGCGCGGGAGGGGTGATCATGAGAAGTCCAGAGCGCACTTCGCATGAGGAGGCACGGGTGGCCGAGACTCTGAAGAAGGGCAGCCGGGTTACCGGCGCCGCGCGTGACAAGCTCGCGGCAGACCTGAAGAAGAAGTACGACTCCGGTGCGAGCATCAGGGCGCTGGCCGAGGAAACCGGCCGCTCCTACGGGTTCGTCCACCGGATGCTCAGCGAGTCCGGGGTGACGCTGCGGGGACGCGGCGGCGCGACACGGGGCAAGAAGGCCGCTTCGGCCTGAGGCCTCAGAATTTCGGCGTCGTCGGCGTCATTCGGGACCGACGGATTTCGGGGTGGCCACCCGGCTGACCGCAAGGTCGCCCGGGTGGTTACTGTTCAGTCACTTACTACCGAGTGCTGACTGCACCCCATCCGGAGGCGCCCCATGACCTCGCTCGACACTGTGCTCGACAAGGACGGCGTACGGCTCACCGTCGACGATGCCGTCGCCACGGTGACGCTCACCAACCCGGCCAAGCGCAACGCTCAGTCTCCCGCTCTGTGGCGGGCGTTGACCGAGGCCGGACGGGCGCTGCCCGGCACGGTGCGGGTCGTGGTGCTCCGCGGCGAGGGCAAGTCCTTCTCCGCGGGCCTCGACCGGCAGGCCTTCACTCCCGAAGGCTTCGACGGCGAGCCGTCGTTCCTCGACATGGCGCGCGGCCCGGAGGCCGAGCTCGACGCGACCATCGCCGAGTACCAGGAGGCGTTCACCTGGTGGCGCCGCAACGACCTCGTGTCGATCGCGACGGTCCAGGGCCACGCCATCGGTGCCGGCTTCCAGCTCGCCCTCGCCTGCGATCTGCGGATCGTCGCCGAGGACGTGCAGTTCGCGATGCGCGAGACCAGCCTCGGTCTCGTCCCCGACCTCACGGGCACCCACCCCCTGGTGAACCTCGTGGGGTACGCCCGTGCGCTCGAAATCTGCGCCACGGGCCGCTTCGTCCACGCGGAGGAGGCCGAGCGCACCGGCCTCGCCAACCTCGTGGTCCCCGCCGACCAGCTCGACGCGGCGGCCCGCGACCTCGCCGGCGCCCTGCTGGCGGCACCCCGCGACGCCGTCGTCGAGACGAAGGCCCTCCTCGCCGGCGCGCTCTCCCGCGACTACGAACAGCAGCGCGTCGCCGAGCGGGCCGCCCAGGGCCGCCGGCTCCGCGACCTGGCGGGCATCACCGACTGACGCCCCACCGCGGGCGCGAGCGGCGGCCGTCGCATGCTGTCCCGGCCGGACCCGGCCGCCGAGCCGTCACCAGCGGCCGGGCCCGGCCGTACTCCGTCGCCGGAGCCCGTCACACGTCGGCCGGGCCGGGCTCCGCCGCCGCAGCCCGGCCCCGCCCCACCACGTCCGTGACCAGCACCGACACCGGCAGCCGTTCCTCCGTGGCCGCCGCCACCGCCGTACGCACCGACCGGGCGACATCCAGCGCCCGGTGGTCCCCGGCCGTCGCCACCTCGACCCGTACATGGTCCCGCGCGGTGTGCACGGGGCTGCCCAGGACCCGGGTCAGCGAGACGACGCCCGGCGCCCCGGCGGCCGCCTTCGCCACCGGACCCTCCGGCTCCGCGCCCCGGGCCGCCGGCGCGGCCTGGTCCACGGTCACCTGATCGGACGCACCGTCCTCCAGCAACGCCGTCACCGTCAGGTCCACCTCGGCGATCTCCAGGCCCAGCCGGGCCGCGGCGGCCGTCAGGAGCGCCGCGCGCAGGGCCGCCGCGGTGTCCGGCAGCGGCCGGTCCGGGGCCGCCGAGAACTCCGCCTCGATCCGCAGCGGCCCCGGCGGCAGCGCGCTCGGCGGAGCCGGGGGCGACGCCGGGCCTCCCGGGTCCGCAGAGGCCCGCGCACCGGCGGGGCCACTCCCGCCCCTCGCGCCGGCCACCGGATCACCCTCCACCGTGCCCTCCACCGGGACCGCCTCCTCCGCCAGGCCGATCCGCAGCTCCCCGAGCACCGCCCCGGGGCCGGCCGCCGCCCCGCGCAGCACCGACGCGGCAGCCCTCTCCGCGATCCACACGCCGTCCGCCGGACCGCCCAGCGGCAGCAGCCGGCCCAGACCCAGCCGTTCCCGTACCCCAGCGGTCCATCCGTCGGCCCTCCGCGGGCCCTGCGCCGTCGTCATCGCCCCAGACTGCCGCATCCACGGCGCGAGATGCGGAAAGCGCACTTAACGTGGGCAAGGAAGTCCAACCCTGTCCCGAAGGGAAGAGCGGCGATGACTGAGAGTTCCCAGCGCAACAACCCCACCGGCGGTTCGGGCGACAAGTCCCTCGGCAAGCGCGGCGGCGGTGACCCCGGTACCCGGGGCCGTACCACGATCGCCGACGGCGTCGTCGAGAAGATCGCCGGGATGGCGGCACGCGACGTCGCCGGCGTCCACGCCATGGGCAGCGGCCTGTCGCGGACGTTCGGCGCGGTTCGCGACCGGGTCCCCGGCGGCGGCAAGTCCGTCACCCGCGGTGTCAAGGCGGAGGTCGGCGAGTCCCAGGCGGCCCTCGACCTGGAGATCGTCGTCGACTACGGCGTGGCCATCGCCGACGTGGCCCGCGACGTCCGCGAGAACGTCGTGGCCGCGGTGGAGCGCATGACCGGTCTCGAAGTCGTCGAGGTCAACATCGCGGTCAGCGACGTCAAGCTGCCCGACGAGGACGACGACGAGGACGAGAGCGACCAGCGAGTTCAGTAGCCCTTCCGCACCTCCGTCGCACGGCAGTTGAGGAGAGAGACACGATGAGCATGGCTGTCGCCGGTCTGCTGGCCGGCATGGCGCTCGGATTCGCCGGATACTTCGGCGGTTTCGGAGCCTTCGTACTGGTGGCCGCGCTGGGCGCGATCGGCTTCATCGCCGGCCGCTTCCTGGACGGTGACCTGGAGCCCGGCGACTTCTTCCGGAGTCGCGAGCGCGGCGACCGGCGACGGTGACGGCGGTGACCGGCCGGGTCGCCGCCGCCGAACGGGGCGAGACCCGGATCGCCGACCGTGTCGTCGCCAAGATCGCCGCCCAGGCGGCGAAGGAAGCGGTCGAGGAACCGCCCGCGGACGGGGCGTCGCCGCGTGCCACGGTCACCGTGCACCGTGACGCCGCCCGGGTCCGGGTCAGCCTGGAACTCGGCTACCCCAGCGACATCGGCCGCCAGTGCGGTGCCGTACGCCGCCGGGTCGCCCAGCGGGTCAAGGCGCTGGCCGGCATGGAGGTGCCCGAAGTGGCCGTCCAGGTCGAACGGCTGCATCCCGCCGGAGCGAACGCCGCACACGGGAGGATCCGATGACCGAACCCGGCGAACCGACCGGCTCCACCCGGCGGATGCCCACCGTGGAACCTGGCGACGACGACGCGCGCACCCCCGCCCCGGACGCGCCCGGCGACGCCCGCGAACCGGTCCCCACCCTGGAACAGGGCGACGGCCGGGCCGGCCGCTTCTGGTCCGCCCGCCGGGTCCCGGCCACCCTGCTGGCCCTCGTGCTCCTCGGCGCGGCCGGACTGCTCCTCTACGACATCGCCGCCGTACGGGCCGATCACCCGGCCATGCAGTGGCGGCGCTCCCTCGCCGACGGCCTGGCCGAACAGCGCCTGGACGACACCTCCGTGCTCATCGGAGCCGGGGTGGCCGCGGCGATCGGCCTCTGGTTGATCCTGCTGGCGCTCACCCCCGGGCTGCGTGATCTGCTGCCGATGCGCCGCGACCGCGCCGACGTCCGGGCCGGACTCGACCGCACCGCCGCGGCCCTCGTGCTGCGCGACCGGGCCGTCGAGGTCTCCGGCGTGCAGTCCGTACGGGTCAGGATGGGACGGCGGAAGGCGAAGGTGCGGGCGCTCTCGCACTTCCGGGAACTCGACGACGTGCGGACCGACCTGGACGCCGCGCTGGAGAACGCCGTCCGGGAACTGGGCCTGGCCAAACAGCCGGCCCTCTCCGTCCAGGTGCACCGACCGGCGAAGAAGGGATGAGCCGCATGCGCTCCACCGTCAACCGGGTCCTGCTGGCCCTGGCCGGGCTGGTGCTCGTCGCCGTCGGCGGAGCCGTGCTCGCCATCGGCCTCGGCGCGTCCGTACCGTCCTGGTCACCCTGGGACGGCAAGAGCGATGTCCTGCTCAGCGTGGCCGACCGGCACCGCTGGCGCGACGAGGGCTGGTGGTGGCCGACCGTGATCGCCGTCCTCGCCGTCCTCGTGGTCCTCGCCCTGTGGTGGTTCTTCGCCCAGTTCCGCCGCGGCCGGCTCACCGAGGTCCTGGTGGACAGCGGCGACGGCGAAGGGGCCCAGCTGCGGGGCCGGGCCCTGGAAGGTGTGCTCGCCGCGGAGGCGGGCGAACTGGACGGAGTGGCCCGCGCCCAGGCGATGCTGACCGGCCGCCGTACCGCGCCCCGGTCCCGGCTCCGGCTGCTGATGGAGCCGCACGCCGCGCCGCTCGGGACGCTGAAGGCCCTCGCCGACGGGGCGCTGGCGCACGCACGCGATTCGGCCGGACTGGACGAGCTCCCCGCCGAGGTGCGCCTCAAGGCCGTCAAGCACCGTGCGGAACGGGTGTCCTGACGGCCCATGGGCGTACGGGCGGGCGGCGGGGCTCAGAAGCCGTGCCGGAACCCGCCGTCGACCGGGACCATGATGCCCGTGAGATACGAGGCGGCGGGGGAGAGCAGGAAGGCCGCGGTCTTCCCGAACTCCTCCGGCGTCCCGTAGCGCCGCAGCGGGATCCGCGCCTCGTTCGCGGTGCGGGCGGCCTCCGCGTCGCCGGACAGCGCGTCCAGCTCACGGACCCGGTCGGTGTCGATCCGGGCGGGCAGCACGCCCACCACCCGGATGCCGCGCGGGCCCAGCTCGTCGGCGAGCGATTTGGCGAATCCGGCGAGACCGGGACGCAGCCCGTTCGAGATGGTCAGCCCCGCGATCGGCTCATGGACCGACCCGGAGAGCACGAAGCCGATCACACCGCCCTCGCCGAGCGCGGCCGCCGCCGTCCGGGCCAGCCGTACCGCCCCCAGGAACACCGTCTCGAACGCCGTCTGCCACTGGTCGTCCGTGTTGTCCGCGAGGAAGCCGGGGGCGGGTCCGCCGACGCTGACGAGGATGCCGTCGAGCCGCCCGAAACGTTCCCTCGCCGTGTCCACCAGGCGCTGGGCGGCGCTCGGGTCGGCGTTGTCGGCGGCGAGCCCCAGCACGTCCCCGCCCAGCTCGGCGGCGGCCTCCTCGACGGACTTCTCGTCCCGGCCGGTGATGATCACCTTCGCTCCGTCGGCGGCCAGCGCCCGGGCCGTGGCGTTGCCGAGGCCCCGGGTCGCTCCGGTGACGATGTAGACGCGGTCCTTCAATCCAAGATCCATGGCCCTATCCTGCCGGGTCGTCCCCGGCCAGGTCGACAGCGGAGTTCACCAGTCCGATATGGCTGAAGGCCTGCGGGAAGTTGCCGAGCTGCCGCCCCGCCGCCACGTCGTACTCCTCCGCCAGCAGCCCCATGTCGTTGCGCAGCTCCAGCAGATGCTCGAACAGCTCCCGCGCCTCGTCCGGCCTGCCGATCCGCTGCAACGCGTCCACCAGCCAGAACGAGCAGGCGAGGAAGGCCCCCTCGTCGCCGGGCAGTCCGTCCACGGAGGCGCCCTCGGTGCTGTAGCGGCGGACCAGCCCGTCGCTGCCCAGCTCGTCGCGGACCGCGTCGACCGTGCCGATCACCCGAGGGTCGTCCGGCGGCAGGAACCCGGTCCGCACGATGAGCAGCGTCGCGGCGTCCAGCTCCCGTGACCCGTAGGACTGGGTGAAGGTGTTTCGCTCGGGGTCGTACCCCTTCTCGCAGACCTCGGCGTGCACGGCGTCCCGCATCGCCCGCCACCGGTCGGCGTCGCCGGGCAGCTCCGGGTTCTCCTCCAGCGAGCGCACCGCCCGGTCGGCGGCGACCCAGGCCATCACCTTGGAGTGCACGAAGTGCCGCCGCGCGCCCCGGATCTCCCACAGCCCCTCGTCCGGCTCGCGCCAGGTCGACTCCAGGAAGCCGAGCAAACTGAGCTGGAGGTTCCAGGCGTGCGGCTTGTCGTCGAGTCCGGCGACGCGGGCCAGGCGGAGCGCGTCGATGACCTCGCCGTACACATCGAGCTGACGCTGACGCACGGCCGCGTTACCGGTCCGCACCGGACGGGAGTGGTCGTACCCGGCCAGCCAGGGCAGCTCCACCTCGGGGAGCCGGCGCTCGCCCGCCAGCCCGTACATGATCTGGAGGTCGGCCGGGTCCCCGGCGACGGCCCGCAGCAGCCAGTCCCGCCAGGCCTCCGCCTCCGCCAGATAGCCGGCCGAGACCATCGCCCCGAGGGTCAGCGTGGCGTCCCGCAGCCAGCAGAAGCGGTAGTCCCAGTTCCGTACGCCGCCGATCTCCTCCGGCAACGAGGTGGTGGGGGCCGCCACGATGCCGCCGGTCGGGGCGTACGTCAGTGCCTTCAGGGTGATCAGCGAACGCAGCACCGCGTCGCGGTACGGCCCCTCGTACGTGCACCGCGCGGTCCATTTCGCCCAGTCGTGCAGCGTGTGCCTGAGCGCCTTGTGCGGGTCGATCAGCTTCGGGCGCGGCGAGTGCGAGGGGTGCCAGGTCAGCACGAACGCCACGCTCTCGCCCTCGGCGACGGTGAACGAGGAGCAGGTGCTGAACTGCTGGCCCCACGTCTTGACCGGCGGCTCGCTGCGCAGCCACACGGAGTCGGGCCCCGCGACGGCGACCCGGTGGCCGTGGGACTCGCGCACCCAGGGCACCACGGACCCGAAGTCGAAGCGCAGCCGCAGCACCGAACTCATGTCGACGGTGCCGCTGACGCCCTCGACGATCCGCATCAGGTCCGGGGCCTTGTCGCGCTGCGGCATGAAGTCGATGACCTTCACCGTGCCGGTCCGCGTCTCCCAGTACGTCTCCAGGACCAGGGAGTCCTTCACATAGGCGCGCCGGGTGCAGGTGTCCGAGGGGCCCGCTCCCTTGGGCGCGACGCGCCAGTGGCCGTTCTCCTCGGTGCCCAGCAGGGCGGCGAAGCAGGCGCCGGAATCGAAGCGGGGCAGGCAGAGCCAGTCGACGGAACCGTTCCTGCCGACGAGCGCGGCGGTCTGGAGATCGCCGATCAGGGCGTAGTCCTCGATGCGTGGGGTCACGCCTGGCGTTTTCCCGAACCGGGCCGTTGTCAACCAGCCGTTATGGCCCGAAGGATGTGGACCGCGTCTCAGGCGCTCGCCGGTTCGGGCTGCTCGGGGGCGTCGGCCGTCGCGTTCCCGGCCGCGGCCTCCTCGCGGTCGCGCCTCTCCCGGCGTACGAGAATGATCCAGCCGACCGGGACGGCAGCGACGAACAGCCACCACTGGACGGCGTAGGCCATGTGCGGGCCGATCGATCCGTCGTCGGGGCGGGCGATCTGCTCGGGCAGATCACCCGACGGCACGGGCTCGGTCTGCTCGATGTATCCGCCGAGGACCTTCCGGGACAGCAGTTGGGACTGCTGCTCGCTGTTGATCAGCATCACCTGCCGGTCCGGCAGCCCCGCGAGGTCCTTGATGCCGCTGCTGCCGGTCGTCTCGTCCGCCTTCAGACGGCCGGTGACGGTCACCTCGCCCCGGGGTGCGGGCGGCACGTCGGGGAAGGCGGTCTGGTTCGGCGCGGCCGGGACCCAGCCCCGGTTGACCAGCACCGTGCCGCCGTCCTTGAGGTCCAGCGGGGTCAGGACGTGGACGCCGATGCGGTCGTCGTCCGAGGTCCGGCGGCGGACGACCACCTCGTGCTCGGTGTCGAACGTGCCCGTCGCGGTGACCGTCCGCCAGTAGTCCGAGCGGGGGACGGTGTGCCCGGCGGCGGTGAGTTCGGTGACGGGGACCGGCTGCGCGTCGAGGTTCCGCGAGATCAGCTTGTTCTGCTCGACCCGGTGCTCGTGCTTGTGGAACTGCCAGAAACCCAGCTCGATCATCGTCGGGATCAGCGCGAGGCCGAGCAGGGTGAGGATCACCCACTGCCGGGTCAACAGGAAGCGGTACACCCCATGACCGTACAACCGGGGTCATGGGGTGCGGCACTCAGGGGTGCTGCCGGGCAAGCCCGGCAATGAGGTGATCCGTCATACTTTGTCCACGATGCCCGCCTTCCCTTCCGCGCGGGCGCAGTGGGCGCCGCAGTACCAGTGCCCGTCGGCCTCGACGCCCTGCCCGATCACCTGGACCCGGCAGTGCTCGCAGATCGGCGCCATGCGGTGGATGGCGCAGGAGAAGCAGTCGAAGACGTGCACCGCACCTTGTGCGTGCACCTCGAAGGACATGCCGTAGTCGTTTCCGCAAACCTCACAACGTGCCATGCGCCACAGGGTG
Source organism: Streptomyces globisporus (assembly GCF_003501885.1). Classification (GTDB taxonomy): domain Bacteria; phylum Actinomycetota; class Actinomycetes; order Streptomycetales; family Streptomycetaceae; genus Streptomyces; species Streptomyces globisporus_D. The sequence continues at coordinate 28,951 of NZ_QWFA01000021.1, read as the reverse complement.
GGACGCCGGGCGTTCCCGGGCGAGCGGCTGCGGGGCGAGTCGTGCCCGGTTCACTCCGATGACGGGGTCGCTTCCGGTGGCGGCGGGGACGCCTGCTGCGGCAGGACGGCCCCGTCGGCGGGGGCCACATCGCGCAGCAGATGGGTGAAGGCGCTCTCCTCCAGGATCGGCGTGCCGAAGGACTTGGCCTTCTGCGTCTTGGAGGTGGCCGCGTCCGGATCGTTGGTCACCAGCAGACTCGTCAGCCGCGACACGCTGGTCGCCACATGGAGCCCGGCCTCGATCGCCCGGTCCTCCAGCAACTCCCGGTCGACCGAGGTGTCCCCGGAGAACGCCACCCGCATCCCCTGCTGGAGCGGCTTCTCCTTCTCGTACCGCCCCGGATTGGGATACGGGCAGGCCGGCCGCTTGCGCGAGGGCCGCCAGCTGTTCGGCTGCCGCGAGGCCTGATATCCGACGCGCGGGGTGACGGGGGAGTCGGACCACTCGGTCAGCGGCCGGCACTCCAGCAACGGCAGCCGCACCCCGCCCCGGGCCGCAGCGTGCAGACTCGGCCGGAACGCCTCGGCCAGCACCCGGGCGTCGTCCAGGGCGTGGTGGGCCTGCTGCTGGACGACCCCGAAGTGCGCGGCGAGGGAGGCGAGCTTGTGGTTGGGCAGCGGCAGCCGCAACTCCTTGGCCAGCGCGATCGTGCACAGCCGGTGCTCGACCGGCGCGACCACGGAGGCCCGTGCGTACTCCCGGGCGATCATCGACCAGTCGAACGCCGCGTTGTGCGCCACGAGCACCCGGTCCGCGAGCCGCGCGGACAACTCCTCGGCCACCTCGGGAAAGAGCGGAGCCCCTTCGAGCACATCGCTCGTCAGCCCATGGATCCAGACGGGCCCGGGGTCGCGCTCCGGATTGACCAGCGTGTACCAGTGGTCCTCGACGTTGCCCAGGGCGTCCAGCCGGTAGACGGCGGCGGAGATTATCCGGTCGTCGCGGGCGAGGCCGGTGGTCTCCACGTCGACGACCGCGTACCCCTGGGGGTAGGCGGTCGGCCACGGTGCGGCTGTCTGGCGGTCGTCGAGCATGGTCACAGACAATACGGGCCGCGACTGACAGTGCCCTATTCGGCCGGGTGGGCCGGGTCCGGAGTGGCATCGCGGAACTCACAACTCCGTTTCCCGCCCGCCGCCTTCGGGTCAGCCGAGCGCGGCCACCAGGTCGCCCGCGGCCACCCGGTCGAGACCGCAGCCGTCCACCGGACCGGGCAGCAACCGGTAGACCGTGCCGCTCACCTTCTCCGGGGCCGCGTCCCCGTTCACCACCGCGAGCAGCACCCGCTTCCCGGCCGCCGCCCGCTCCACCGCGGCGACCCCGTCCCCGTCGCCGGACTCCGTACCGTGCGGCTCCTCCGCGTCCGGGGTGCGGAGCGTGCGTATCCGGCCGGCGAAGGCGGCCGTGTCCTCCCCGGCCCCGCGCCGGTAGCGCACCAGTCCGCGCCTGCGGGAGACCGCCACCTCGTCGGTCCGGGCCGCCGCGTGCCACACCGCCAGGTCCCACAGCGTCGTACGTCCCGCAGAGAAGTACTGGTACAGGTCCCTGCCCGCCCGGCCCAGCTCGTCGATGTGCCGGCTCACGCTGTGGTAGCCCTCCGACGGCGGCAGATGCAGATCGGTCCAGAGGAAGGTGCGCCGCTCCACGTCCACCACCATCGGCACATGGACCCGGGAGTGGCCGATCAGGTCGTAACGCTGGCGGACGGTCCGCGGGTCGAAGTGCGCGACGCGCCCGTCCACCGACGGCAGCGCCATGAACCCGGCGAACGCGTCGGGCAGCAGCTCGAAGGGCACGTTGTTGTAGCTGAACACCACCGGCATCGCGAACCGCACCCCGGCCCGGGTGAGCCCGTCCAGGTCCAGGTCGGCGTACTCGCTGGCGCCCCTCGGCGCGGGCGCGGAGGTCAGGTCGCCGGAGTGCACGGCCACCCGGTTCCGGTACACCAGGTTCGTGTAGTCGCAGAGCCCGAGGTACGTCCAGTCGGCGTCGAAGAAGGCCACCGACAGGTCGAGGTCGACGGTCTCGGCGGGCGGCTGCATCCAGTGCAGGAACATCCGCAGCACCTCGCCCCCGGGCAACGGCTGCGTACTGCCCCGGGGAACCGCGACCAGCGCCTTGGCCGCCGCGCTCTCGGCGGAGGGCACGGCGAGCGCGGCCAGCCCCTCGTCGAGCACCGCCAGATCGAAGCGGGACGCGGTGGAGAGGCGCCGCAGCACCTCGCGCTCCAGCAGCGCACAGACCCGCTCCACGGTCGGGGCCGGCAGCGGGGGACGGGTGTCGTCGAGGGTGTACGAGTGCGTCACCTGGCCCCGGGGGAAGAAGACCCGCCGCCCGCCGGGAACGTCACGGATCCTCAGCCGCCCCAGCGCGGCCAGCAGCGGACCCGGCCCCGCACCGGCGAGCCCGTGCTCCAGCACGCCGGCCAGCGCGTCCGGCAGCGTCCCGTTCCCCTCCAGCCGCAGCACCTGGTCGAGCCGGCGCAGCAGGGTGCCCGGGCGCTGGGCGAGGAGGGCGATCACGGTGCCGCTCTCGCGCGCCGCGAACGCCTGCTCGACCCGCCCGGTCCAGGTGTTGGCCTTGAACAGCGCCCCGTCCGCCCGTACGGCGAGCGGGTTCTCGGCCGCCGTTCGCACCAGGGTCGCCGCGAGCGATTCCGACACCGTGGACACATGCGTCGCCCGCAGCACGGCGAAGGCCAGGGCGGCCCGGGGGTGGCGGGCGTGCTGCTCGTTCGGGTGCAGCGTCTCGGCGGCCCGCTTCCACCGCTCGGGGTGCCGCAGGACGTCCTCGACCAGGGAGGAGGCGTCCAGTCCGTCGAGTACGGCGAGGAGTTCGCGTCGCAGCCCGCGCGGCAGGGACCGGTGCCGGGGCGTGTCCAGCAGGTCCGCCCCGCCGCCCGACCACACGGCGAGCAGCCGCAGCACATCGGTGGCGGTGGTCAGCCGGGCGGGCAGGACCGCCCGAACGGCGTCCCGGGTCCGCCGGTCCCGCAGCAGCGTGCCCAGGACCAGCGCCTTCGTCTCCCGTACGGGAATCTCCACCGGCAGCCATCCGAGCCCCGCCGGAGTGTGGGCCAGCAGCGTCACGACGTCGTCCCGGTCCTGCGGAGGCAACGGGGTGCGCCGTGCGAGCAGCCGCCCCAGCGCCGTGACCGCGTCCGCCGCCGCGTCGGTGCCGAGGGCCAACGGCTGCACCGGCCCGGCCGCCGTCTCCACCCGCCGGTGCGGCGGCGCGGGTCTCAGGAACGGTTCGTCGTCGGCGGTGCGGCGGTGGCAGATCGGACAGCCGGAGTAGTCGGCGCCGTCCCAGCACTCCCGGCACACGAGGTGGGCGCAGGGGGCGACCGGGTGCACGCTGCCGACCGTGGAACAGAGCACGCACGGCTGGTGCGGCCACTGGAGCAGCAGGGTGAACACCCGGTCCACGTACAGCTGGAGCGTCTCGTCCGGCACCGAGGCCGGGAAGCTGCGGAAGAGCGGCATGTGCGTACGGTCCGCGCCGAGCTCGGCGTCGATGTGCCCCACCAGCCGCTTCCCCGCGTCGGCCAGTCCGGCGGGCCCGAGCCACGCGAGGGCCGCGTGCAGAGCCGGAGTGAGGGCGAACCCGCGATCCAGGAGCTCGGCCTCCAGGGCCACCAGCCCGGTCGTGGTCGGCGGATCACCGGGCCGGTGCCCGGCCTCCCCGACGTACACCGTCCGAAGACGGCGGAGCAGCACGGACGACAGCGACGGCGACACGGACAAACAGGCCCCCGGGGCGGGTGAGGAGAAGGAGAGAGGCAGCGGGGGCGGAGAGTGGGTGCGCTACGAGTGTCGTAGAGGTGGAGAAGGAAGCACACCGCGGAGCCGCCCCCGCGCAAGAAGGAGCTTAGGGAGGCGTGTTGAAGGGCGCCACGTATTCGTCGGGCCGACCGACGGGCGGAGGTCCATTGGCAGAAGGTGCCAAAGGCTGCTGACAACAGGTCTCGCATACTTGTGGGTAACAACCTCTAGCCCTCACCGACCGACGGCCCTACGGTGCTCGCATGGAGCCGAACCTGCCCGATGTCGTGCTGTGGTCAATACCGGCCTTCGTGCTGCTCACCGTGATCGAGATGGTCAGCTACCGCCTCCATCCGGACGAGGACGCGGCCGGATACGAGACCAAGGACGCCGCCACCAGCGTCACCATGGGGCTCGGCAGCCTGGGTTTCGACCTGCTGTGGAAGATCCCCATCCTGGCGATCTACATGGGGGTCTACGAGCTGACGCCGCTGCGGGTGCCCGTGCTGTGGTGGACCGTCCTGCTGATGCTCCTCGCCCAGGACTTCTTCTACTACTGGTCCCACCGCGGCCACCACGTGATCCGGATCCTGTGGGCCTGCCATGTCGTCCATCACTCCAGCGAGAAGTTCAACCTCACCACCGCGCTGCGCCAGCCCTGGACCTCCGCGACCGTCTGGCCCTTCTACCTGCCGCTGATCGCCTGCGGCGTGCACCCGGCGGCGCTCGCGTTCTGCCAGTCGGCCAACCTCGTCTACCAGTTCTGGGTGCACACCGAGCGGGTCGGCAAGCTCCCGCGCCCCTTCGAGTACGTCCTCAACACGCCCTCCCACCACCGCGTCCACCACGCCTCGCAGGGCGGCTACCTGGACCGCAACTACGGCGGCATCCTGATCATCTGGGACCGGATGTTCGGGTCCTTCGCGGCGGAGGCCGAGCGGCCCGTCTACGGGCTCACCAAGAACATCTCCACCTACAACCCGCTGCGCGTCGCCACCCACGAGTACGCCGCCATCGCCCGGGACGTCCGGGCCGCCGACACCTGGAGCGAGCGGGCCGGCCGGGTCTTCCGCGGGCCGGGCTGGCAGCCGGCGGCGAAGGCGGGGGCGCCTGGGCGTGGTTCGGAACCCGTACCGGCCGCGGCATCCGTACCGGACCAGGCCTCCGCCCCGGAACGCGCCCTGTGACCGCCACCGCCGCCCGCCCCGGCTCCACCGGGACCGGCCGACGGGCCGAGCGCTTCACCCGCCCCGTGCTCCTCGCCTTCCTCCTCGTCGCGGCGGCCGACCTCGCCGGGCTCCTTGCCGGGGCCGAGACCGTCCACCTGGTCGCCAAGCCGCTGCTGATGCCGCTGCTCGCCGGGTACGCGGCGCTGCGCGGCGCACCCCGACTGCTCGTCGCGGCCCTGCTGTTCGGATGGGGCGGCGATGTCTTCCTGCTCGCCGACAACGACCTGGCCTTCCTCGTCGGCATGGGGTCGTTCGCCGTCGGCCACGTCTGCTACCTGACGCTGTTCGGGCGGGGGGAGGGGCGGAACCGAGGCGTCGGCCGCTCTCCGGCCGGCCTGGCCACCGGGGCCGGGTACGCCGTCGTCCTCGTCGTCTTCCTCGTGCTGATCTGGCCGGACCTCCCGGCGGACCTGCGGATCCCGCTCACCGGCTACGGTCTGCTGCTCACCGCCATGGCCTGGCGGGCGGGCGTGTTCGGACCGTACGCGGCGGTCGGCGGGGCGCTCTTCCTGCTCTCCGACGCCCTCATCGCCACCGGTATCGCCGAGTGGCCGCAGGCGCCCGCCCCCGACTTCTGGGTGATGCTCACCTACATCGCCGCACAGGCCCTGCTGACCCTCGGGGTGCTGACGAAGGACAAGCCGGGGGCGTGAGCCCGAAGAACGCCCGAGGGGCCCGGGGAGAACGATCTCCCCGGGCCCCTCGGCCATACAGCGACGTGCCGTTACCAGCGCACCGCGTCCAGCGCGTCCACCACTCCGGCCCCGTAGAAGCCGTTGTAGCTCTTGCCGCCCTCACAGACCGCGTCGATGACGCCGTCACCGTTGATGTCGTACGGCTCGCCGCACGCCTTCGCGTCCGCCTCCACCGTCAGCAGCGCCTTGACCGCGGCCGGCGAAGCGTAGGGGTGCTTCGACTTGATCAGCGCCACGACGCCCGCGACATGCGGGGACGCCATCGACGTACCGGCCTTGTAGCCGAACTTGCCGCCCGGCAGCGTGGAGAGGATCAGGCCGTTGACGGCGGGCGGCTCGGGGGTCTGGTAGACCGTCGAGTCACCGCCCGGGGCCGCCACGTCGATGATGCCCTTGCCGTAGTTCGAGTACGAGGACTTCAGGCCCTTCGCACCCGTCGCGGAGACCGTCACGACGCCCGGCAGCATGGTCGGGATGTCCGGGCAGGCGCTCGGGTCGATCGTCCGCGTGACCGGCTCGGTGTCGTTCGGGCTGGTCGTGTCCTCGATCGCGTCGAGGGCCAGGTCGTGGCGGGAGTTGCCCGCCGCCGCGACGTTGACCGTGCCCTTGCGCTCCGCGTACTTCACGGCGCGGGTGAGTGCGGCGACCAGGGCGCCCTGGTCGGCGTCGTTCTTGCAGTTGAACAGCCACGGGTCGGTGTAATAGCTGTTGTTGGTCACCTCGACACCGCGCTCGGCGGCCCAGAGGAACCCGCAGACGACGGCCTCGGTGTAGAAGAACCCGTCCGGGTTCGACACCTTGATGCCCGACACCTTCACGCCCGGGGCCACACCGGTCACGCCGGCGCCGTTCTTCGCGGCGGCGATGGTGCCCGCCACGTGCGTGCCGTGGTCGCTCTCGCCCGCCGCCGGACGCCAGGAGCCGGCGGTGGTGTCCGGAGCGCCCGACACACAGTTCGCCGAGGCGCGCTCGTCGAAGTTCGGGGCCAGGTCCGGGTGGGTGTCGTCGACGCCCGTGTCGATGACGGCGACCGTCACCTTCTTCGAGCCCAGCGACTTCTGGTGCGCCTTGTCCGCCTTGATCGCGGGCAGCGACCACTGGAGCGGCTCCAGCGGGTCCTCGCCGGCCTTCGCGTCCGCGGCGGCGGCCGCCGCCTGCTCGGCGGTGAGCGGCTCCGCTATCGAGCCGATGTCCTTCGTGGCCTGCGGCACGATCGGGTTCGTGCGGGTCGCGCCGGCCGACTCCACGCCCCGTGCGCGGCGGATCGTTTCGCCGAAGGCCGGGTTCTGCGAGTGGACGACGATGACGCCGATCTGCTCATAGGCGATGACGACGGTGCCGCCGGCCTTGGCGATCGCCTTCTTGACATTCTTCACCGTGCCGTGGCCGCCCCGGACGTTGACCACGTAGGACAGCTTCGGCCCGTCGGTCCGCACGCTCGCGGCGGCCTGCTCGCCGGTGGGCGCCGCCGTGGCCGTCGCCGTCGGCAGGAAGCCGATCGAGGCGGTCAGCGCGAGTCCGACGGGGACCGCGAGTGCGCGGGTCCGTCTCGATGCCAGATGAGCCATGGGTTCTCCACATCATCCGTGCCGAACGACCGGACACCTGGCGTGTTCGGTCGCGTACATGACGAGTGAAGCTATCGCTGATCATCCCGGCGCATCAACGTTTACGGGCAAGTGAGTTCGAAGAGTGACCGATGCGGCCGAATGTGAACGGGTGACGCCCCGCCAACCGGCCGAACGGTGCCCCCTCCGGGCAGGCGAACGAGAAGGCGAAAGACGCGGTGAACCGCTTCGTCGCGCTCTCCGTGCCGTTGTCCAGGAGGTACATCACCGTCCCCCGTCGGTAAAGAGGCCTCCTTGACACCCAACGTCCCCCAGATCACCGCACCCGCGTCGCGAGGAGATTCCGTGGCTACCGATGCACCGCCGCCCCCCGAGGGCACATCGCCCGCCGGGCCCGTACAGCCCACCACCGAGGCGTTCGTCGCGGTGCAGTCGAGCCCGGACTTCGCCGACCTGCGCCGCTCCTACCGTTCCTTCGCCTTCCCCCTGACCATCGCTTTCGTGACCTGGTACCTGCTCTACGTCCTGCTCTGCAACTACGCGGGCGGATTCATGGCCACCAAGGTCGTCGGCAACATCAACATGGCGCTCGTCCTCGGACTCGCCCAGTTCGCCACCACCTTCCTCATCGCCTGGCTCTACTCCCGGCACGCCGCGAGCAAGCTCGACCCCAAGGCCGAGGCGATCAAGTCCCGTATGGAGGCCGACGTATGAGCGCCGCCCACGCCCTCTATCCCACCGTCCAGCTGGCCGCCACCGAGGGGGCGAGCGAGCATCGGCCGCTGATCATCACGTTGTTCGCCGCGTTCGTCGTCGCCACCCTCTTCATCACCGTGTGGGCGGGCCGCCAGACCAAGAGCGCCTCCGACTTCTACGCGGGCGGCCGCCAGTTCACCGGATTCCAGAACGGACTCGCGGTCTCCGGCGACTACATGTCCGCAGCGTCCTTCCTCGGCATCGCCGGAGCCATCGCCCTCTTCGGATACGACGGCTTCCTGTACTCCATCGGTTTCCTCGTCGCCTGGCTCGTCGCCCTGCTCCTGGTCGCCGAACCGCTGCGCAACTCCGGCCGCTACACGATGGGCGACGTCCTCGCCTACCGCATGCGCCAGCGCCCCGTCCGCACCGCCGCCGGTACGTCCACGATCGTCGTCTCGATCTTCTACCTGCTGGCCCAGATGGCCGGAGCCGGCGTCCTCGTCTCGCTGCTGCTCGGCATCACCAGCGACTTCGGGAAGATCGTCATCGTCGCCCTGGTCGGCATCCTCATGATCCTCTACGTCACCATCGGGGGCATGAAGGGCACCACCTGGGTGCAGATGGTCAAGGCCGTCCTGCTCATCGCGGGCACCCTGCTCATCACCTTCCTGATCCTGCTGAAGTTCAACTTCAACATCTCCGACCTGCTCGGCACCGCCGCCAGCAACAGCGGCAAGGGCGCGGCCTTCCTGGAGCCCGGCCTGAAGTACGGCGCCGACGGCGTCTCGAAGCTGGACTTCATCTCGCTCGGCATCGCCCTGGTCCTCGGCACCGCCGGCCTGCCGCACATCCTGATCCGCTTCTACACCGTGCCCACCGCCAAGGCCGCCCGTAAGTCCGTGAACTGGGCGATCGGCATCATCGGCGCCTTCTACCTGATGACGATCGTGCTCGGCTTCGGCGCCGCCGCGATCCTCAAGCCGGACGACATCATCGCCTCCAACAAGGCCGGCAACACCGCGGCGCCCCTGGCCGCACTGGAGATCGGCGGCGGCTCCGGATCCACCGGCGGCGCCATCCTCCTCGCGGTCATCTCCGCGGTCGCCTTCGCCACCATCCTGGCCGTCGTCGCCGGACTCACCCTCGCCTCCTCCTCGTCCTTCGCGCACGACATCTACGCCAACGTCATCCGCAAGGGGCAGGCCACCGAGAAGGAGGAGGTCCGCGCCGCCCGCTGGGCCACCGTCGCGATCGGCATCGTCTCCATCGCGCTCGGCGCACTCGCCCGCGACCTGAACGTCGCCGGACTCGTCGCCCTGGCCTTCGCGGTCGCGGCCTCCGCCAACCTGCCGACGATCCTCTACAGCCTCTTCTGGAAGCGGTTCACCACGCAGGGGGCCCTCTGGTCCATCTACGGCGGCCTCGCCTCGTCCGTCCTGCTGGTGCTCTTCTCGCCGGTCGTCTCCTCCAAGCCCAGTTCGATGTTCCCGGACGTCGACTTCGCCTGGTTCCCGCTGGAGAACCCCGGCCTGATCTCGATCCCGCTCGGCTTCCTGCTCGGCTGGGTCGGCTCGCTGATCTCCAAGGAGAAGGCCGACACCGACAAGTACGCCGAACTGGAGGTCAAGTCCCTCACCGGCGTCGGAGCCCACTGAACCCAGCGGAGCGGGCGGGCCCGTTCGGCCCATCACCCACCATCTGTGGCCGGGCCGCGTCGTAGAGTCCTACGACGCGGCCCGGCCGCACCTCGTGGCAAACGGGCCACGCCGTTGTCACATGTCTCACGTAGGCTCGGAAGTACCAGAAGCGAAGAAAAGCGATCGCACCACCGGGGGAGGGACCCACCGTGCTCATCGACACCTACGACCGGGTCGCCACCGACCTACGCGTGTCACTCACCGACAAGTGCAATCTCCGCTGTACCTACTGCATGCCGGAAGAGGGCCTCCAGTGGCTCGGCAAGAGTGAGCTGCTCTCCGACGACGAGATCGTGCGCCTGATCCGGATCGCCGTCACCCGGCTCGGCATCACCGAGGTCCGCTTCACCGGCGGCGAGCCGCTGCTGCGTCCCGGCCTCGTCTCGATCGTGGAGCAGTGCGCCGCGCTCACCCCCCGCCCCCGGATGTCCCTCACGACCAACGGCATCGGGCTCAAGCGGACCGCCACCGCCCTCAAGGCCGCGGGCCTCGACCGGGTCAACGTCTCGCTGGACACCCTGAGGCCCGACGTCTTCAAGACCCTCACCCGCCGTGACCGCCACAGGGACGTGCTGGACGGCCTGGAGGCCGCCCACGAGGCCGGGCTCACCCCGGTGAAGGTCAACTCCGTCCTGATGCCGGGGCTCAACGACGACGAGGCCCCCGAGCTGCTCGCCTGGGCCGTGGCCCACGGCTACGAGCTCCGCTTCATCGAGCAGATGCCGCTCGACGCCCAGCACGGCTGGAAGCGCGACGGCATGATCACCGCCGGGGACATCCTCGCCTCGCTGCGCACCCGCTTCACCCTCACCCCCGAGGGCGACGCCTCCCGCGGCTCCGCCCCCGCCGAGCGCTGGACCGTCGACGGCGGCCCGCACCGCGTCGGCGTGATCGCCTCCGTCACCCGCCCGTTCTGCCGCGCCTGCGACCGTACGCGGCTCACCGCCGACGGCCAGGTCCGCACCTGCCTCTTCGCCCGCGAGGAGACGGATCTGCGCGGGGCGCTGCGCGGGGACGCGCCGGACGAGGAGATCGCCCAGCTCTGGCGGACGGCGATGTGGGGCAAGAAGGCGGGCTCCGGACTGGACGACCCGTCCTTCCTGCAGCCCGACCGCCCGATGTCGGCGATCGGCGGCTGACGCCGAGGCGTCCCGGGAGCTGACGCTCAGGCGTCCCGCGAGCCCTCGGGCCCGGGATCCCAGTCCTTCAGCGCCACGACATCCTTGAGGAAGCCCCGTACATCGAGGAACGAGGACAGGTGCTCCCGGTGCTCGTCGCAGGCCAGCCAGGTCTTGCGCCGCTCCGGCGTGTGCAGCTTCGGGTTGTTCCAGGCGAGCACCCACACGGCGGCGGCCCGGCAGCCCTTGGCGGAACAGAGCGGGGCACCGGAGGGACTCTCGGCGGACGTCTCGGGAAAAATCACGGGTCCCAGCCTAAAACAGGTGCTCGCGAACCAAGTCAGGTGGATCGCAGGCCTTCTGACGCATCCCCTGCCGGAGAAAAGGCGACGCCGAGCAGCCACGGGGGGAGCTGCCCGGCGTCGGTCCATCGCTCCGACGGGGGATGCGGAGCGCTTTCGAAGTATGTCACGGGGACCGGGGTGCGGTGCACCGGAACGTCATGATTGATCTGAGCTTTTCCTGAGCTTCGCGCGACGTGCGAGGTCAGCCGGGCTCATGCGGCGGCGGAACCCGGCCGGACGCCCCCTGCGCGTCCCCCGACTCCGCCGAACCGGCCCCCGGAGCGGCCTCCAGAGCCGGGCGCATCGGCATCGGCACGAACGTCGTCGGCAGCGAAGTCGCGTTCTCCCGGCCCGCGTTGGCGATGACCACCGCCACGTACGGCAGCAGGACGCCGAGCACGAGCGCCACGATCGCCACATGCCGCTCCACGTTCCACAGCACCGCGGCCAGCACCACCGACACCGTGCGCACCGACATCGAGATCACATAGCGCCGCTGCCGGCCGCGGACGTCCTCCGTCAGCCCCTGACGGGCGCCCGTGATCCGGATGACCTCCGAATCCGCGTTCTTCCGCAGCATGCTCCACCACCAGATGTCGTCGCCGGACGCTCACGGACCGGGCCGCATCCACGGTACGCCCGGCATCCGCCGCGCAGGCGCCCGGGGCCCGCCCCACGGGTGAGACCCGGGGTCCCCCGGACGGCCCAACCGGGCATGCGGACCCCCGGACGGCGGGCCGAGACTGGGCGGACGCGCACTCCGCGCCGTACGAGGAGGCGAAATGAGCTGGTTGTGGGCAATCATCGTGGGATTGGTGCTCGGTGTCCTCGCCAGAGCGATCCTGCCGGGTAAGCAGGACATCCCGCTCTGGCTGACGGCCGTGTTCGGCATCCTCGGCAGCATCCTCGGCAACGCCGTGGCGGGCTGGATCGGTGTGGAGGACACCAAGGGCATCGACTGGATCCGCCATGTGCTCCAGCTGGCGGGCGCCGTGGCGGTCGTCGCCGTCGGCGACATGGCCTGGCAGAAGATCCGGGGCGGCCGCAGTCAGAGAACCTGACCGGTCACCGCTCCATCGAACGCCGCGGCCGGACACGCGAGGAAAGCGTGTCCGGCCGCGGCGTCGTCATGCGTGGGAGAGCAGCGCGCCGGAAGGCGGGTGCCGGCCTCTGCCACCGTCCCCCTCTCCCTGCCGGATACCGGCTCGCTGTGTGCCGTGGCCGGGTCCAGACTGGACAGAGGAAGTGCTTGCTGTCTCCTCAACACGTGAGCAAGGAGGAGCCATGACAGCGACGACACGAAAGGATGTACCTGTCGTCATCGAAGGTGACGGAGTGGAGTTGCGAGTCCAGGACGTCGGCGGAGAACTGTCCGTCGCCTTTGTGCGGTTTCCCGAGGGCACCGACATGGGTCCGGCTCTCAAGGGACTGGCCGACGACCTCTGCCCGTGCCCGCACTGGGGGTATCTCTTCAAGGGCCGTCTGAAGATGCGTACGCCCCACGGCGACGATCTCTACGAAGCGGGTGAGGCGTTCTACTGGCCGCCCGGACACGCTCCGGTGGCGCTCGAGGACTGCGAGTACATCGACTTCTCGCCCACCAAGGACTTCAACAAGGTCATCGAGCACATCAAGGCGCAGGGAGGATGACGGACGTCCCCTGAGGACCGGTCGGGACGACCCATGTGCCGGAGGCCCGCCCAGCGCTACCCCCGAGCCGGGCCCTGACGCCCCGCAGCACCACGGCCGGACACGCCTTCCTCGCGTGTCCGGCCGCGACGCTGTGCCGAGCGGCCGGGATCAGCCCGCCGGGCTGACCTCCACGGCCGCCAGGTTCTTCTTGCCGCGGCGCAGCACCAGCCACCGCCCGTGCAGCAGCTCCCCGGCGTCCGGCGCGACCTCGCCGTCGAGGACCTTCACGTTGTTCACGTAGGCGCCGCCCTCCTTGACCGTACGGCGGGCCCCCGACTTGCTCGGCGCGAGACCGACCTCCACCAGCAGGTCCACCAGCGGACCCAGCTCGGCGACGGTGGCGTGCGGCACCTCGGACAGGGCGGCGCTCAGCGTCGCCTCGTCCAGCTCGGCCAGGTCGCCCTGGCCGAACAGCGCCTTCGACGCCGCGATCACGGCCGCGCACTGCGCACCGCCGTGCACCAGCGTCGTCAGCTCCTCGGCCAGCGCCCGCTGCGCGTTGCGCGCCTGCGGCCGCTCCTCGGTCAGCTTCTCCAGCTCCTCCAGCTCCTCACGGCTCCTGAAGCTGAGGATGCGCAGGTAGCGCGAGACGTCCCGGTCGTCCACGTTCAGCCAGAACTGGTAGAACGCGTACGGCGTCGTCATCTCCGGGTCGAGCCAGACGGCGCCGCTCTCGGACTTGCCGAACTTCGTCCCGTCCGCCTTCGTCATCAGCGGCGTCGCCAGCGCGTGCACGACCGCCCCCGGCTCCAGCCGGTGGATCAGGTCGATGCCCGCGGTGAGGTTGCCCCACTGGTCGCTGCCGCCCTGCTGAAGGGTGCAGCCGTGCCGGCGGTACAGCTCCAGGAAGTCCATCCCCTGGAGCAGCTGGTAGCTGAACTCGGTGTAGCTGATGCCCTCCTGCGACTCCAGCCGGCGGGCGACGGAGTCCTTGGTGAGCATCTTGTTGACCCGGAAGTGCTTGCCGATGTCCCGCAGGAACTCGATCGCGGACATGCCCGCGGTCCAGTCCAGGTTGTTGACCATCGTCGCCGCGTTCGGGCCCTCGAAGGTGAGGAAGGGCTCGATCTGCCCCCGCAGCCGCTGCACCCAGGCGGCGATGGTCTCCGGGTCGTTCAGCGTGCGCTCGGCGGTGGGCCGCGGGTCACCGATCTGCCCCGTGGCCCCGCCGACCAGCGCCAGCGGCTTCAGCCCGGCCTGCTGGAGCCGCCGCATGGTGAGCACCTGCACCAGGTGCCCCACGTGCAGGCTGGCCGCGGTCGGGTCGAAGCCGCAATAGAAGGTGACGGGACCGTCCGCGAGAGCCTTGCGCAATGCGTCCTCGTCAGTGGACTGGGCGAACAGCCCGCGCCACTTCAGCTCGTCGACGATGTCCGTCACGGTTCCGGTGCTCCTTATGCCTGGTAGAGATGTACGTGTCAGTCTAGGCGGGTCATACGCCCGGGCTGACCGAGCTCATGTTGAAGTCCGGGATGCGCAGCGCGGGCATCGCCGCCCGGGTGAACCAGTCGCCCCACTCGCGCGGCAGGGTCTTCTCCGTACGCCCGGCCTCCGAGGCCCGCGACAGCAGGTCCACCGGCGACTCGTTGAACCGGAAGTTGTTCACCTCGCCGACCACCTCGCCGTCCTCGACCAGATAGACGCCGTCCCGGGTCAGCCCGGTCAGCAGCAGCGTCGCCGGGTCCACCTCGCGGATGTACCAGAGGCAGGTCAGCAGCAGCGCCCGTCCGGTCGTCGCGGCGACCATCTCCTCCAGCGACTTCTCGCCGCCGCCCTCCAGGAGCAGGTTGTCGATGCCCGGGGCGACCGGGAGGCCGGTCAGGCCCGCCGAGTGCCGGGTCGTCGTCAGCCGCTCCAGCTTCCCGTTCCGGACCCAGTCCGTCGGGGCCAGCGGCAGCCCGTTGTCGAAGACGGAACCGCTGTCGCCGGAGGAGTGGGCGATCACGAACGGCGCCGACTCCAGACCCGGGGCGTGCGGGTCGCTGCGCAGCGTGAGGGGGAGCGGAGCGAGCTGCTCGCCCAGCCGGGTCCCGCCGCCCGGCGTCGAGAACACCGTCCGGCCCTCCACCGCGTCCCGCGCGGTCGACGACCAGAGCTGGTAGATCAGCAGGTCCGCCACCGCGGTCGGCGGCAGCAGCGTCTCGTACCGGCCGGCGGGCAGCTCGATGCGCCGCTCCGCCCAGCGCAGCCGTTGTGCCAGCTCGGCGTCCATCGCCGCCGGGTCGACGTCCTTGAAGTCCCGGGTCGCCCGGCCCGCCCACGCCGAACGCGTCCGGTCCGGAGACTTCGCGTTCAGCTCCAGCGTTCCGTTCGGCTGGTCGTGGCGCAGCCGCAGCCCCGTCGACGTGCCCACGTAGGTGGAGGTCAGCTCGTGGTTGGCGAAGCCGTACAGCTCACGGCCCCCGGCACGGGCGCGCGCGAAGGCGTCGCCGAGCGCCGGGGCGAAGTCCGCGAAGACCTCCGAGCCGGTCTCGGCGGGCGCGTCCGTGAAGTCGGGCGATGCGGGCACCCCGCTCACCAGCGGCTGCGCGTCCTCCGCCGGACCCGCGCCCCGGGCGGCGGCCTCGGCGGCGCGGACCAGCGGCTCCAGGTCGTCCGTGGTCACGGCGGACCGGGAGACCACACCGGAGGCGGTTCCCTCGGCCCCGTCCACGGTCGCGACGACGGTCAGGGTCCGGCCCCGGGTCACCCCGTTCGTGGTGAGCGCGTTGCCCGCCCAGCGCAGATTGGCGGAGGACTGCTCGTCGGCGATGACCACCAGACCGTCCGTGGTGGACAGCTCCAGAGCCCGCTCGACGATCTCGTACGGCTTGCTGACGCGGCTCATCGCCCGGCCTCCTGCGTCGTGTTGAGACTGTGCCTACCCGGGGGACGACCCCCGGGCCCCCAGCCGGTTCCGTGGTCGCCGTTCATCGCCCGGCCTCCTGCGTCGTGTTGAGGATGTTGACGCCCCGGAAGAGGGCGGAGGGGCAGCCGTGCGAGACGGCAGCCACCTGGCCCGGCTGGGCCTTGCCGCAGTTGAACGCGCCGCCGAGCACATACGTCTGGGGGCCGCCGACCTTCTCCATCGAGCCCCAGAAGTCCGTGGTCGTCGCCTGGTACGCCACATCGCGCAGCTGCCCGGCGAGCCTGCCGTTCTCGATGCGGAAGAACCGCTGACCGGTGAACTGGAAGTTGTACCGCTGCATGTCGATGGACCACGACCGGTCGCCGACCACGTAGATCCCGCGCTCGACCCCGCCGATCAGGTCCTCCGTCGAGAGCCCGCCCGGATCCGGCTGCAACGACACGTTCGCCATGCGCTGGACGGGGACATGGCCCGGAGAGTCCGCGAACGCGCAGCCGTTGGAGCGGCCGAGGCCGGTGAGCTTCGCGATCCGGCGGTCCAGTTGGTAGCCGACGAGCGTGCCGTCCTTCACCAGGTCCCACGACTGCGCCTCGACGCCCTCGTCGTCGTACCCGATCGTCGCGAGCCCGTGCTCGGCCGTGCGGTCGCCGGTCACGTTCATCACGGGGGAGCCGTACGCCAGCTTGCCGAGCTGGTCGAAGGTGGCGAACGAGGTCCCGGCGTACGCCGCCTCGTACCCCAGCGCCCGGTCCAGCTCGGTGGCGTGGCCGATCGACTCGTGGATCGTCAGCCACAGGTTCGACGGATCGACGACCAGGTCGTACGCCCCCGCCTCGACGCTCGGGGCCCGCATCTTCTCCGCCAGCAGCCCCGGGATCCGCTCCAGCTCGGCGTTCCAGTCCCAGCCGGTGCCGGTCAGATACTCCCAGCCCCGGCCCACCGGCGGCGCGATCGTGCGCATCGAGTCGAACTCGCCGGTCGTGCCGTCCACCGCGACGGCGGTGAACTGCGGGTGGATCCGCACCCGCTGCTGCGTGGTCACGGTGCCCGCCGTGTCCGCGTAGAACTTGTTCTCGTGCACGGTCATCAGGGACGCGTCCACATGCGCGACACCCTCCGCGCCCAGCAGCCGCCCGCTCCACTCGGCGAGCAGCGCAGCCTTCTCCTCGTCCGGTACGGAGAAGGGGTCGACGTCGTACGCCGAGACCCAGGTCCGCTCACCGTGCGACGGCTCGTCCGCCAGCTCCACCAGCTCGTCCGAGCCGGCCGCCGCGATCACCTTCGCCGACAGCTTGGCCATCGCCACCGCCTGCGAGGCCACCTTCGCGGCAGCGTCCATCGTCAGGTCGACCCCGGATGCGAACCCCCAGGCCCCGCCGTGCACCACGCGCACCGCGTAGCCGAGGTCCGTGCCGTCCGACGCCCCGGCGGGCCGCGCGTCCCGCAGCCGCCAGGTGGCGCTGCGCACCCGCTCCAGCCGGAAGTCGGCGTGCGTCGCGCCCAGCGCCCGCGCTCGGGCGAGCGCCGCGTCGGCCAGCGCGCGCGACGGCAGTGCCAGGAATGACTGATCTACCTCGTGGGGCACAGGGAGTTCCCTTCTCGATACACCACGGCAGTGAACCACGCCGGAGGGTGACCGCACCGGGGGATATCGCAGACGTGTGGGCGGACCACGCATCGGCGCGGACTGTAGGAACCCCACAGCACCCCGGACAAGCCACTGTCAGGGCCCGATTCCCCGATCGGCGCACGGTACCGATAGGTTTTCGACGTACCCGACCGCCCGGGACCACGCACCAGACCGCCAAGGAAAGGGTGATCCGTTGAGCCGCTCGGTTCTCGTCACCGGAGGAAACCGGGGCATCGGCCTCGCCATCGCCCGCGCCTTCGCCGACAACGGCGACCAGGTCGCGATCACCTACCGCTCCGGCGAGCCCCCTCAGGCCCTTACCGAAGCCGGTGTCCTCGCGGTCCGCTGCGACATCACCGACGCCGAACAGGTGGAGCAGGCCTACAAGGAGATCGAGGAGAAGCACGGTCCCGTGGAGGTGCTCGTCGCCAACGCGGGGATCACCAAGGACCAGTTGCTGATGCGGATGTCGGAGGAGGACTTCACCTCCGTCCTCGACACCAACCTCACCGGCACCTTCCGGGTCGTCAAGCGTGCCAACCGCGGCATGCTGCGCGCCAAGAAGGGCCGGGTCGTCCTGATCTCCTCCGTCGTCGGCCTCCTCGGCTCGGCCGGTCAGGCCAACTACGCCGCCTCCAAGGCCGGGCTGGTCGGCTTCGCCCGGTCGCTGGCCCGTGAACTCGGTTCGCGGAACATCACCTTCAACGTCGTCGCCCCCGGTTTTGTCGACACCGACATGACCCAGGCGCTCACCGAGGAGCAGCGCAAGGGCATCGTCGCCCAGGTGCCGCTCGGCCGCTACGCGCGGCCCGAGGAGATCGCCGCCGCCGTGCGCTTCCTCGCCTCCGACGACGCGTCGTACATCACTGGAGCCGTCATTCCCGTTGACGGCGGATTGGGCATGGGTCACTGATCACCATGAGCGGAATTCTCGACGGCAAGCGCATCCTCATCACCGGGGTGCTGATGGAGTCGTCCATCGCGTTCCACGCCGCGAAGGTGGCCCAGGAGCAGGGTGCCGAGGTCATCCTGACGGCCTTCCCGCGTCCCACCCTGACCGAGCGCATCGCCAGGAAGCTGCCGAAGCCGGCCAAGGTCATCGAGCTGGACGTGACCAACCAGGAGCACCTGGACCGGCTGGCGGGCCTGGTCCGCGAGGAGCTCGGCTCGCTCGACGGTGTCGTCCACTCCATCGGCTTCGCGCCGCAGGACGCGCTCGGCGGCAACTTCCTCAACACCCCGTTCGAGTCCGTCGCCACCGCGATGCACGTCTCGGCGTTCTCGCTGAAGTCGCTGGCCATGGCCTGCAAGCCGCTGATGAGCGAGGGCGGCTCGATCGTCGGCCTCACCTTCGACGCCCAGTACGCCTGGCCGCAGTACGACTGGATGGGCCCGGCCAAGGCCGCGCTGGAGGCCACCTCCCGCTACCTCGCCCGTGACCTGGGCAAGGACGGGCTGCGCTGCAACCTGATCTCAGCCGGACCGCTGCGTTCCATGGCCGCCAAGTCCATCCCGGGCTTCGAGGAGCTGGCCGACGTCTGGAACACCCGCGCCCCGCTGGCCTGGGACATGAACGACCCGGAGCCGGCCGGCCGCAGCATCGTCGCCCTGCTCTCCGACTTCTTCCCGCGCACCACGGGCGAGATCATCCACGTCGACAGCGGCGTGCACATGATGGGCGCCTGACCGCGCACCGCCACAGCTGAACGGCCCCCGGCCGCGTCACCCCGTTTTGGAGGTGGCGCGACCGGGGGCCGTCGCCGTGCGTGGTCGCTCCGGTCGAAAAGTCGGCCGATCCACCGCAGAATGTGGAGGAACCGGACTTCTGGTCAGGCTGCGGGAGGGAGATCGCTGTGCGCCCCACGCGCCGACGAACCCGTCTCCTCCTGGCCGCCTCGGTGGCCGCCGCGGCCCTCGCCGTACCTCTGGGGGTGCACGCCGCCAGGGGAGCCGACTCCGGTACGGAAATGGCGCCGCCGGAGCCCGAACCGGCCGGCTCGGAGTGCCGTACGACCGTCGAGGGCTCCCGGGTCGTCGCGTACTGCCACAACCCCTACCCCTCCGTCGACCTGGTCCGGCTGCACACCGAGTGCGACCGATGGTGGGACGTCGACGCGGACGGCGAGGTGGTCGCGGTGGAGCCCGGCCGGACCGTACGGCTGGAGGACCGCTGCTGGAAAGAGGTCGCCACCGCCTGGGTCAGCCACCGCCCCGCCCCGCTGTGAGCCTCCCGAAGGCGACCCCCGCCCCACTGTGAGCAGGCCCGAGGGCTACACCCGGTCCGTCAGACAGTTCAGCGCGTGGCTCGCTGCCTCGGCCGCCGCCGTCTCCGCGTCCCCGGCCCGGATCGCCTCGACCAGCCGGCCGTGGTCCATGTGGTTCTCCGGCCGCAGCTCGGGACCCACGTCACCGCGCAGATAGTCGCGCAGCAGATCCCCGAGGTCGGCGTAGAGCCCGGTCAGGACGTCGTTGTGCGAGGCGGCCACCACCGCCAGGTGCAGCGTCGCGTCCGCCGCCACGAACGCCTCCGCGTCGCCCGATGCCCAGGCCTCCTCCCGGCGCGCCATCAACGCGTCCAGCTGTCGCAGATCCCGCTCGGTGCGCCGGGTCGCCGCCAGCCGGGCCGCCGACGACTCCAGTGTCGAGCGCAGCTCCGCGACATGCCGGGGGTCCGCCGCCGCGAACCTGCGGTGCATCACCCCGGCCAGCTCGCTCGTGGCGATCACATACGTGCCGGAGCCCTGCCGGATGTCCAGCAGCCCGTTGTGCGCCAGCGCCCGCACGGCCTCGCGGACGGTGTTACGGGCCACGCCCAGCTGCTCGACCAGCTCGGGCTCGGTCGGAATCCGCGAGCCGACCGGCCACTCGCCCGAGGTGATCTGGTTCCGCAACTGGGCGATCACCTGGTCGGAGAGTGCCGAACGCCGAGGAGACGTCAGCGCCATGGTGCTCCTTGCTCGTGAGCTTGAGGTCCGGGCCGGATTCTCTCCCGCATTCTCTCAACGCGTGCGGGGGATGCCGGGCTATGGCCGGATTGGACAATCAATCATCCCATGATTCTATGATGGCTCCATGCCGGACGACGAGACGCAGACCCCGACCCTGAACCGCGAGGCCACCGCGCGCACACCCCACGACACCCGGGCCCAGCAGCTCCCCGGAGCCGCCGATGGGCCCTCGCCCTGGCTGCTGCGCCTCATCGCCGTGGGACTCGTCCTGGCCGCGCTCAACCTCCGCCCCGCCATCACCAGCCTCGGCGCCCTCCTCGAAGAGGTCCGCGAAGGGCTGCACATGAGCGGCAGCGTGGCCGGCGTCCTCACCTCCGTGCCGCCGCTCTGCTTCGCCGTCTTCGGTGTCATGGCACCGCGCCTCGCCCGCCGCTTCGGCGCGGGCGCCGTCGTCTGCGCGGGCATGGCCGCCATCGCGACGGGCCTGGTCGTCCGCCCCTACATCGGCTCCACCGCCGGATTCCTGGCCGCCAGCGCCCTGGCCCTGATGGGCATCGCCGTCAGCAACATCCTGATGCCGGTGATCGTCAAGCGCTGGTTCCCCGACCGCGTCGGCACCATGACCGGCCTCTACTCCATGGCCCTGGCCCTCGGCACCGCCCTGGCCGCCGCCCTCACCGTCCCGGTCACCGGAGCGCTGGGCGGCAACTGGCGGACGGGCCTGGTCGTCTGGGCCGTGCTCGCCGCCGTCGCCGTGCTGCCCTGGATCGTCCTCGTACGCGACCGCACCCCGGCCCCCGGCCAGCCGGCGCCGGCCGCTGCGAACGCCACCGAGGCGCAGCCCCTGAAGATCGCCCGCAGCCGCACCGCCTGGGGCCTCGCCTGCTTCTTCGGGCTCCAGGCAACCGCCGCGTACATCACCATGGGCTGGATGCCGCAGATCTTCCGCGACGCCGGGGTCTCCGCCGGCACGGCCGGACTCCTGCTCGCGGTCACCATGGCGATGGGCGTCCCGCTGGCCTTCGTCATCCCCCGGGTCGCCTCCCGGCTCAAGAACCAGGGCCCCATCGTCGTCGTCCTCGGCCTGTGCGGCCTGATCGGCTACAGCGGCCTCTACCTCGCGCCCGCCGCCGGAGCCTGGGCCTGGGCCCTGCTCCTCGGGGTCGCGAACTGCGCCTTCCCGCTCGCCCTCACCATGATCGGCATGCGGGCCCGGTCCGGCGCGGGCGTGGTCCGGCTCTCCGCCTTCGCCCAGTCCACCGGCTATCTGCTCTCGATCCCCGGCCCGCTGCTCGTCGGCGTCCTCTACCAGCACAGCGGCGGCTGGGGGCTGCCGATCGCCCTGATGGCGGGCCTCATGATTCCCCAGATGGTGGCCGGGATCCTCGCCGGCCGGGACCGGACGATCGAGGACGAGTGCTGAGATGCGACACTGACCTCATGCCAGTGCTCGATCCGAATCCCCAGAACGGCCAGAAGAAGCTTCTCCTCGTGTTCGGGGCGATGCTCCTCATCACCGTCGTCATCGGTGTGATCGCCACGATCGCCTCGCCCTGACGCCCGCGAGGGGTGGGGCTAGCCCCACCCTCCCCTAGGGGGCCAGGGTCAGGGTGAAGTGGGTGGGTCACCGGATGGGACCGGCCGGCCCCGTTCCGTAGGTTCTTCGGTAACGACCCGATGACTTGACGGAGGCGGACATGCCGGCACCGACGCACACCAGGTCCCACCGACCGGCCGCCGACGGTGTCGAGATCCGGCTGCCCTGGTGGGCGGTCGCCCTGCCCGCCGTCGCGTTCGCCGCGCTGCTGCTGATGATCCTCAGCCCCGGGCAGGCCCAGGCCGCCACCACCGACCCCGCGCTCGGACAGCTGATCGAACGCACCTTCCAGTTGCTGTTCCGCTGAGCCGAAGCCGCCCCGGACCAGCGCGTGAACTGTCCGGACGAGCCCGTCAACACCCTGCGCCGGAGGGCGCGTTTCATGCGAAGCTGAGATGTATGAGCGTCGAGACACCTCGCAGGATCGTCCTTCTCCGGCATGCCAAGGCGGAATGGTCACAGGCTTCCGATCATGAGCGCCCGCTGGCCGAGCGCGGCCGAAAGGACGCGCCCGTGGCCGGCCGCAGGCTCGCCGATTCCGGCATCGACTTCGATCTGGCCCTCTGCTCCAGTGCCGCCAGGACACGGGAGACCTGGAAGCTGGCGGTCCATGAATTCTCCCAGCGCCCCCGGACCGTCTACGAGGAGAGGCTGTACGAGGCATCCCTCGGCGAACTGATCGCCCTGTTCAACGAGACCCCCGACGAGGTGCGCAACCTCCTGGTCATCGGGCACAACCCCGGAATGCACGGGGCCGCCGACGCCCTCTCCGGCTCGGCCGAGGGCGACACCCTGGCCCGGATGACCCGGGACGGTTTTCCCACCGCCGCCTACGCCGTGGTGGAGTTCCCCGGCTCCTGGAAGAGCGTGGAGCACGGCGCGGGCAGGCTCACGGAGTACTGGACCCCGAACGACTGAGCGCGCGCAGGGCCCCGGCACCACTGCGGTGCCGGGGCCCTGCGCGCGCTCGGACGGGTTCAGTCGACGAGGCCGTCCGCCGCCTCGACCTCTTCCCGGGTGATGCCGAGCAGATAGAGCACGGTGTCCAGGAACGGCACGTTCACCGCGGTGTGCGCCGCCTCGCGGACCAGGGGCTTGGCGTTGAACGCGACACCGAGCC
Organism: Streptomyces globisporus; assembly: GCF_003501885.1. Classification (GTDB taxonomy): domain Bacteria; phylum Actinomycetota; class Actinomycetes; order Streptomycetales; family Streptomycetaceae; genus Streptomyces; species Streptomyces globisporus_D. The sequence continues at coordinate 5,960 of NZ_QWFA01000021.1, read as the reverse complement.
CGGCGGTGTTCAGCATGTCGAGATCGTTCGCCCCGTCCCCGATCGCCACCGTCTGGGCCAGCGGTACGCCCGCCTGCTCGGCGAAGCTCCGCAGCAGCCGAGCCTTGCCCGCCCGGTCCACCACCTCGCCGACGACCCGGCCGGTGAGCTTGCCGTCCACCACCTCCAGGGTGTTGGCCGAGGCGAAGTCGAGGCCGAGCCGCTCCTTGAGATCGTCCGTGACCTGGGTGAAGCCGCCGGAGACGACGCCGACCTGGTAGCCGAGCCGCTTCAGCGTACGGATCAGGGTGCGGGCGCCGGGGGTCAGCCGTACCTCGGTGCGGACCTTGTCAACCACCGAGGCGTCCAGTCCGGCCAGCAGCGCGACCCGGGCGTGGAGCGACTGCTCGAAGTCCAGCTCGCCGCGCATCGCCTGCTCGGTCACCTCGGCGACCTTGTCCTCGCAGCCCGCGTGCGCCGCGAAGAGCTCGATCACCTCGTCCTGGATCAGTGTGGAGTCGACGTCCATGACCACCAGCCGCTGGGCCCGCCGGCTCAGCCCGGCCGAGACCACCGCGACGTCCACACCGATCTCGGCGGCCTCGGTCGCCAGCGCGGTCCGCAACTCGGCCGTCCCGGTCCCCGACACCGCGAACTCGACGGCGGTGACCGGGTACTTCGCCAGCCGGAAGATACGGTCGATGTTCCCGCCGGTCGCGGTGATGGTGGCCGCTATGGCGGCGGTCGACTCGGCGGTGAGCGGGTGCCCCAGCACCGTCACATGGGAACGGCCGTCACCGCGGGGCCGGTTGTCGCCGATGCCGGAGATGATCTCGGCCTGCAGCTTCAGGGAGTCGGCCCAGCTGTGCACGGTTGCCCGCAGATCGCCCTCGGTGGTCCCGCCCGCCGTGGGCGCGGTGACCAGGGCGCACAGCACGATGCGGCCCCGGGTGACGACCTGCTCGATGTCCACGACGTCGACCGCGTACGCGGCGAGGGTGTCGAAGAGCCCGGCCGTGATGCCGGGACGGTCCTTGCCGAAGATCTTGACCAGCAGCGTGGGTGCGTCGCTGCCCGGAGGGGGCCCAAGGGGCTCAAGAGACTCAGAGGGCTCAGAAGACGAAGGGGGCTGAGGTGGCTGAGATGCGCTCATGGTGCTCCCACCGTATCGGTCCCGCCGTGTCCTCCGGCCGCCCGTCCCGAGTGCCGGACGGAATCGCACCGGTCCCGCCCGCGCCGCGTCCGGATCTGGCCGGTACGCGTCTTGCGCCCGGCCGCACCGGCTGTCTCGTATCTGCCGGTATTACGTCACTGGACATCTTCTGGGCGGTAATCGGCCCTTCATCCGTACTTGACCGCGTCCACTCCCGTTTCGCCCCCCGGTATCGGGGTGTTCGCGAAGGTCTCCTCGCGCTCTTCACCCGCCCGACTTTCGGATCGGGGACTGGTCCTGGAATAGTTCCCCACGATGTTCAGCATCCCTAGACTCCCTGCGACGGGGGTATCACGGGGGACAACTAGTGGGGCGCGGAGTGCCGGAACTCGTACTGGAATTGAATGGCAGCACCTGGACGCTCGATCCGTCCAGGTCGTACACCCTTGGACGTGATCCGCAGGGCGACCTGACGATCGACGACGCCAGAGTGTCGTGGCGGCATGCCACGATCAGCTGGAACGGCCGCAGTTGGTCCATCGAGGACCACGGCAGCACCAACGGCACCTATGTGCAGGGCCGGCGGATCCAGCAGGTGGAGCTCGGCGTCGGCTCGGTGCTGCACCTGGGCAACGCCACCGACGGACCCCGGGTGAGCATCGGCGCCGCCGCGGGAGCCGGTGTCGCCGGCGGCCAGGCGGCCGGCGCGCAGCAGGCCCCGGCGCACCAGCCCCACCAGCAGCCCCAGGGCGGCGCCGCGGGCTGGCACGGACAGCAGGCGCCCGCCCAGCACCAGGCCCCTGCCCAGCAGCAGGCCTGGCAGCAGCCGCAGGCGCCCCAGCAGCAGGTCCCGCACCAGCAGCCCGCGCACCAGAGCGTGCCGCACCAGCAGCACCCCGGGCAGCAGGGCGGACCGGGACAGGGCGGTGCCGCGGGGGCGCCGCCGGTCTACGGCGACCGCAGCCCCACCACGTTCCACCAGCTGGCCCTCGGCCGGGTCATGCGCATCGGTCGTGCGCTGGAGAACGAACTGGTCGTCTCCGACCTCCAGGTCTCCCGCCACCACGCCGAGTTCCACGCGACGCCCGACGGCCGCTTCGAGATCCGCGACCTCGGCTCGCACAACGGCACGTACGTCAACGGCCAGCCGCTCCACAAGTCCGGCTCGGCCCTCATCGGCCCGAACGACATCGTCGGCGTCGGCCACTCGACGTTCCGGCTGGTCGGCGACCGGCTGGAAGAGTTCGTCGACACCGGTGAGGTCTCCTTCTCCGCCCGCCACCTCACGGTGACGGTCGACGGCGGCAAGCAGATCCTCAAGGACGTCTCCTTCGGCGTCCCGGAGAAGTCACTGATCGCGGTCATCGGCCCGTCCGGTTCCGGAAAGTCCACCCTGCTCAAGGCGCTCACCGGCTACCGGCCCGCCAACCAGGGTGACGTCCTCTACGACAACCGAAACCTGTACAAGCAGTTCGCCGAGCTGCGCCAGCGCATCGGTCTGGTCCCGCAGGACGACATCCTGCACAAGGAACTCACCGTCGCCAAGGCCCTCAAGTACGCGGCCAAGCTCCGCTTCCCCGCGGACACCACCGAGGCCGAGCGCCAGTCCCGGATCACCGAGGTCCTCGCCGAGCTCAAGCTCGACATCCACAAGGACAAGAAGATCACCTCGCTCTCCGGCGGCCAGCGCAAGCGCGTCTCGGTCGCCCTGGAGCTGCTCACCAAGCCGTCGCTGATCTTCCTGGACGAGCCGACCTCCGGCCTCGACCCGGGCATGGACCGCGACGTCATGCAGCTGCTGCGCGGCCTCGCCGACGACGGCCGCACGGTGCTCGTGGTCACGCACTCGGTCGCCGAGCTGGCGATCTGCGACAAGCTCCTCGTGATGGCGCCCGGCGGTTCCGTCGCCTACTTCGGTCCGCCGGAGGAAGCGCTGAACTTCTTCGGCTACACCAGCTGGGCCGACGTCTTCTCCGCCTTCGAGAACTACCGCGACTACGACTGGGCGGGCCGCTGGCGCGGTTCGCAGCACTACCAGATGTACGCCGCCGACATCGACGCCGTCGCGGCCCAGCCGGTCACCATGCCGCCGCCCCAGCAGATGAGGCCCCCGAAGGCGCAGAGCTGGGGTACACAGCTGTGGACCCTGGTGCGCCGGTACACCTCCGTCATCGCCTCCGACAAGGCCTTCCTCGGCCTGATGGTGGCGCTGCCCGCGGTGATCGGTGTGCTGGCCGCGGTCATCCCGGCGGACTTCGGACTGGCCCCGCCCACCCCGCCGACCCAGTTCAACGGCAAGGCCGGGATGATCCTGCTGATCCTCGCGGTCGGCATCTGCCTCGCCGGGTCGGCCAGCTCCGTACGAGAACTGATCAAGGAACGCGTGATCTACGAACGGGAACGGGCCACCGGCCTCTCCCGCTCGGCCTATCTGACGTCCAAGGTGATCGTGCTCGGCGTGATCACGGCCTTCCAGAGCGTCATCCTCTGCGGCATCTGCTTCGCCGTCCGTGATCTGCCGGAGGAGGGGCTGTTCATGCCTCCGGCCGTCGAGATCTGCATCTCGATCGTGGCCCTCGGGTTCACCTCGATGATGTTCGGCCTGATGATCTCCGCGATGGTCAAGACCTCCGAGATGACCATGCCCCTGCTGGTCATGTTCGCGATCGTCCAGCTGGTGTTCACCGGCGTCCTCTTCCAGGTGTACGGGACGCCCGGCCTGGAGCAGCTCACCTGGCTGATGCCGTCCCGCTGGGGCGTGGCCGCGGCCGGTACCACGCTGGACCTGGCCAACCTGATGCCGCCGTGGGACCCGAAGAACCCGACCGACCTGGACCCGCTGTGGGAGGCCACGGCGACCCAGTGGGGGATCAACATCTTCGTGCTGCTGGTGATCGGCGCCGTCTGCGCCGTCGCGGTCGCGCGCCTGCTGCGCCGCCACGAGCCCGAGGTCATGCGCAAGTAGGCACCGGGTACGACGCCGAGGCCGGCACCCCCGCGGGGGTGCCGGCCTCCGGCATGCGTACGGCTGGTCCCGGAGACTCAGTACGCGCTGTTCACGTTGTCCATGGAGCCGTAGCGGTCGGCCGCGTAGTTGCAGGCGGCGACGATGTTGGCGACCGGGTCGTACAGGTCCTTCTTGGTGCCCGCCACGTGGTAGCGGTCGAAGGTCGGCTGGATCACCTGGAGCAGACCCTTGGACGGGATGCCGTTCCGGGCGTTGATGTCCCAGTTGTTGATGGCCCAGCGGTTACCGCTGGACTCGCGGATGATGTTGCGGTGGATCCCCTCGTAGGAGCCGGGGATGCCTTCCTTCTTCATGATCGCCATGGCCTCGCGGATCCAGCCGTCCAGGTTGTTGGCGTAGACGGGCTTGCGCGGGGTGGAGCGGTTGGCCTTCTCGGACGCGCGCTTCTTGGCGTCCGCCTTGGCCTTGGCGGCCTTCTCGGCCTTGTCCTTCGCGTCGGCGGCGGCCTTGGCCTTCGCCTCGGACGCGGCCTTCGCCTTCGCGGCCTTGGCCTTGGTCTCGGCGGCGGCCTTCGCCTTGGCGGCGTCGGCGGCCTTCACGAGCTTCTCGGCGGTGGAGTGCTGCTCGATCATGCTGTTCTGCACGGTCTTGGCCTGTGCGGTACCCGTGGCGTTGGTGAAGGCCACGGGCGCAGCGGCGGCTGCCGCCTGCGGGGCAATCTCGGCATCGGCGTTCGACGGGACGAGCGAGAAGGTCAGGGCGGCGACGCCCAGGGCCGACACACCGGCCACGGAGATCTTCTGGACCTTGTTCAGACGACGGAGACGACTGGGAATGCGAGTCGCAGACATGTAGGGCTACCTCTTCGAATGCTCAGGTGTCCTCACGGAGGACGAGACCGGAGGCGGTGATGCGCACCTCCGTCGGGGACGAGAGCAATTCTTAGCGGCAGCAAAATTCTGAGGCAAAGGTGTGACGTACGAAGCCGGGTAGTGGAGTGGGGTCCCGTTCGTCCGAAATGACCCCGGTTCACGCCTGCTTAAAACGCCCTTATGTGTCCACTAGGTACGTTCGTAAGTGACGTGCACCCTATGCCTGGGCTCACATCGGCGACGTAACAGTCTCACCAATCGTTGCTGAAGCAATCCGGAGCGTTACGTTCCTCATCCGGCAGGATGAGGTGGACGTCCCCGAACTCGTGCCAGAGGTACCGCTCCTGGAGCGCCGCCTCGTACCCGCGGCGCAGCGCCTCGCGCCCCGCCACCGCCTCCAACATCAGCAGGTGCGAGGCCTGCGGCTCGTGCAGCCCGGTCAGCAGCCCGTCCACCACCCGGACCCCGCGCCGCGGCGTCACCACGAGGTCCGTCCACCCCTCGGCGGGCCGCACCACCCCGTCCGCGCCCACCGCCGTCTCCAGCGCCCGCACGGCCGTCGTCCCCACCGCGACCACTCGGGCGCGGCCCGCCGCCCGTACGGCGTTCACCAGCCAGGCCGTCGCCGCCGGTACCGCGAACCGCTCCGGGTACGGCGGCTCGTGCGCCTCCGCCGAGGCCACCCCCGTATGCAGGGACAGCGGGGCGAACAGCACCCCCCGGCGCACCAGCTCCGCCACCAGCGGGGCCGTGAAGGGGCGCGCGGCGCTCGGCATCTCCGCCGAACCGCTCCCGTCCGGGGAGTCCACCGCGAACACCGTGCGGTACGCCGACAGCGGCTGATCCCGGTCCGTGTACCCGTACCGGATGGGCCGCCCGTACCTGCGCAACAGCTCCGGCACCCGCTCCGGTACCCGCGCCCACCAGAGCCGGGCCCCGGCCGCGGGCCCGAGCGGCTCCTCCAGCACCGGGGCCGGCGCGCCCGCCC
>NZ_QWFA01000209.1 GCF_003501885.1 Streptomyces globisporus | reverse complement strand
GCCCTGCCCCGCCGCCCCCTCCAACAGGGCCGGAGCCGCGTACCGTCCCCCGGCCGGGCGCTCCCGTACCAGGCGCAGGAACGCGGGCGCCACGCTCTCCGGCGACGGCCGTGCCGCGTCCGCGTCCTCCGGGACCGCCGCGGCGTACAGGTCCGTCGCCATGTCGCCCGGGTCGACCGCCCACACCCGCAGCCCCGGCTCCTCCTCGCCCAGCACCGCCGCCAACTGGTCCAGCGCCGCCTTCGACGCCCCGTAACCACCCCACGTCGGGTACGGCTCCGCCGCCGCGTCCGAGCTGATCACCACCACCGCCCCCGCTTCCGAGGCCCGCAGCGCCGGCAACGCCTCCTGGACGAGACCGAGCGCCGCCACCACGTTCGTCTCCAGCGCCCGCCTCAGCCCCTCCAGCGGCAGCACGTCCAACCGGACCAGCGGCTCCGCGCCCAGCACGCTCGCGTTGCTCACCAGCAGGTCGAGCCCGCCCAGCGAACCGGCCGCCGCCACCAGATCCGCCCGGTGCGCCGAGTCCGTGACGTCCCCGGGGACCGCCACCACCCGCGTCCCGTACCGCCCGCGCAGCTCCCGCGCCGTCTCCTCCAGCACCCCGGCGGTGCGGGCGTCCAGCACCAGGTCCCAGCCCTCCCCGGCCAGCGCCCCCGCCAACGCCCGTCCCAGCCCCTTCGAACCACCCGTGATCATCGCGACCGGCATGGTGACCGTCCCCTTCGTACCCTCGGCGTCCGCCGGGAGACCCCGGCGATGTCACCGTAGGAAGGCCCGGCCGCACCGCGCCTCGCCCCGGAGCCGCACTCGTACCCGGCACTTCGGCGTAGGTCCCGGGCAGTCCTACGACCTCCGGCCGAGGGACCGCCCGCCCGGGCCTAGGTCCCGGCGCGCCGAGCACCGACCCGGGCCCGATACGACCGCCCGGACCTCGCCGGTACGGTGATCCCATGAGTCATCGCCCGCCGTCGGGCCTCGCCGCGGTGAGTGCCGCGCTGCTCGCCATGAGCCGGCACCTCGAAGTGGGCGACGTCCTGAAGACGATCGTCGCCTCCGCCCGCGAGCTGCTGGACGCCCAGTACGCGGCCCTCGGCGTCCCGGACGACCACGGCGGCTTCGCCCAGTTCGTGGTCGACGGGGTCAGCGACGAACAGTGGAAGGCCATCGGCCCGCTGCCCCGGCAGCACGGCATCCTCGCCGCGATGCTGCACCAGGCGAAGCCCGAGCGACTCGCCGACGTCCGCAAGGACCCGCGCTTCGAGGGCTGGCCCGACGCGCACCCGGACATGTCCGACTTCCTCGGCCTGCCCATCACGGACGGCGACGAGATCATCGGCGCGCTGTTCCTCGCCAACAAGATGTGCCCCAAGCCCGAGGGCGGCTGCGGCTTCACCGCCGAGGACGAGGAACTCCTCTCGATCCTCGCCCAGCACGCCGCGATCGCCCTGACCAACGCTCGCCTCTACGAGCGCAGCCGCGAGCTGACCATCGCCGAGGAACGCTCCCGCCTCGCCCACGAGCTGCACGACGCGGTGAGCCAGAAGCTGTTCTCGCTCCGCCTCACCGCCCAGGCCGCCGCCGCCCTCGTCGACCGCGACCCCGTCCGCGCCAAGGGCGAGCTCCAGCAGGTCGCCGTCCTCGCCGCCGAAGCCGTCGACGAACTGCGGGCCGCCGTCGTCGAGCTGCGCCCGGCAGCCCTCGACGAGGACGGTCTGATCGCCACCCTCCGCACCCAGATCCAGGTCCTGGACCGCGCGCACGCCGCCGAGGTCGCCTTCGAGAGCTGCGGAGTGCGCGCGCTGCCCGCCGCCCAGGAGGAAGCGCTGCTCCGGGTCGCCCAGGAAGCTCTCCACAACGCCCTGCGCCACTCCGGGGCGGAGCGCGTGAGCGTCACCCTGGCCCGGCGCGGCACCGCCACCGTCCTGCGCGTCACCGACGACGGGGGCGGGTTCGACCCCACCGCCGTCCGGCGGGCGGGACGCCACCTCGGCCTCGTCTCCATGCGCCACCGGGCGAGCAGCGTCGGCGGCCGACTCACCGTTGCATCGGAGCCCGGCAAGGGCGCCACGATCGAGATGGAGGTCCCCGGTGGCTGACAAGATCATCAGGGTGCTGCTGGTCGACGACCACCAGGTGGTCCGCCGCGGACTGCGCACCTTCCTGGAGATCCAGGAGGACATAGAGGTCGTCGGCGAGGCGTCCGACGGCGCGGAGGGCGTGGCCCGGACCGAGGAGCTGCGCCCCGACGTCGTGCTGATGGACATCAAGATGCCCGGCACCGACGGCATCGAGGCGCTGCGCCGCCTGCGCGAACTCGACAACCCGGCCAAGGTCCTCATCGTCACCAGCTTCACCGAGCAGCGCACCGTGGTCCCCGCCCTGCGCGCCGGGGCCTCCGGTTACGTCTACAAGGACGTCGACCCGGACGCCCTGGCCGGCGCCATCCGCTCCGTCCACGCCGGACACGTCCTGCTCCAGCCCGAGGTCGCCGGGGCCCTCCTCGCCCAGGAGGACGCGGGCACCGGCACGGGCCGTGGGAGCACCCTCACCGAGCGGGAACGCGAGGTGCTCGGCCTCATCGCCGACGGCCGGTCCAACCGGGAGATCGCCCGAGCCCTCGTCCTCTCCGAGAAGACGGTCAAGACCCACGTCTCGAACATCCTGATGAAGCTCGACCTGGCCGACCGCACCCAGGCGGCGCTGTGGGCGGTACGCCACGGAGCGGTGGGCTGACGTCGCCGACGTTCCCCGTCCGGACCGAGATTCATACTGTCGGGTGTATGTCACCCGAACGGCGCAACCTTCCGGGCGGCACGGCGTTCTCCAGGACGTGCTGCGGCGGCTTGCCGCAGCCTTTCTAGGAGGATCCTGAAGTGAAGAACCTGAAGAAGGCCGCCGCCGTCACGATGATCGCGGGCGGGCTCATCGCCGCCGGCGCCGGTGCCGCCTCCGCCACCGGCCACAGCGGTGCCGACGCCCACGGCGTGGCCACCAACTCCCCGGGCGTCGCCAGCGGCAACCTCGTGCAGGTCCCGGTCGCCGTCCCGGTGAACGTGGTCGGCAACACGGTCAACGTGGTAGGCCTGCTCAACCCGGCCTTCGGCAACCTGGGCCTGAACCACTGACCACCCCCTGAAGCCGGAAGCCCCGCCATTCCAGCCCGTCCGGCGAGCCTTTCCAGCCCGTCCGGCGCTTGAGGACGGAACCCTCACGGCGGGGCTCCCGAGCCGGCAACAAGGCCCCGCCCAGGGACACCGCACAACCCAGCCCGTCCGGCGCTTGAGGACAAAGGGCCCGCGCCCCTACCGCCGCACCTCCCCACCCTCCACATACGCGTTGTACGCGGCAACAACCGCCCGCCGGGCCACCCGCTCCACCGGCCGCAACGCGGCCCCCCGCGCCGCCATCTCCGCCGCGCTCACCGCACCGCCGTGCCCGTTCTCGTACGCCACCGAGACCAGCAGCCCCACCCGCTGCGCCATCTCCAGCACCCGCACCGCCCGCGGCGGATATCCCGGCGCCAGCACCTCGCGCCCACCACCCCGCTCCACCCGCGCCCGGTACGCGTCCACCGCCGCCTCCGCCACCGGCCCGGAACCTGCCACGTCCAGCTGTGACAGCACCGCCGTCGCATCCCGCAACGCCTCCGCCAGCTCCCGCTCCGCCTCGCCCAGCGACGGCACATCCGCGGGCGGCGCCTCCCGCACCGGCAGCACCCGCCACACCACCTCGATGTGCAGATCCCCCTCCGGCCCGGCCTCGCTCACCTCCGGCACCAGCCCGTACGGCACCCCGTACGCGACGACCGCCTCCTCCGCCTCCAGCGCCCGCGCGTTGAAGTCCGGCGGACCGCTCAGCCCCAGCGGATGCCCCGGCACCGGCAGCGCGACCCGGAAACCGGTCGCCCCCAGCCCCCTCAGCCGCCCGAGCGCCAGCGTGAGCCCGACCGGCCCCGCCTCACCCGGCAGCCCCTCGACGCGGTGCACCGCGTCCTCTCCGACAATCGCGAGGGCCGCCTCGTCCGGCGAGACGAGCCCCGCCAGAAGCGCGTTTCCCCAAGCGGCCAACAACCCTGAACGTGGTTCGACAAGCATGCCGACAGCCTAAGGAACGTCCGGGCCGAGCCCGGGGTCCGGACCTCACGCCCGAACCACTCGCGCGGTGGCGTAGGTTTTCCCTGGGAGCCGTGCCCACCGGCACGCGACGATCGACGAGACTGCTTGGGGAGACAACGCGCCATGAGCGATGTACTGGAGCTGGTGGACGTATCCGTGGTCCGCGACGGACGCGCTCTGGTGGAAGACGTCTCCTGGTCGGTCAAGGAGGGGGAGCGCTGGGTCATCCTGGGCCCCAACGGCGCCGGCAAGACGACCCTCCTCAACCTCGCGTCCAGCTACCTCTTCCCGAGCGTGGGAACGGCCACCGTCCTCGGCGAGAAGCTGGGCGGCGTCGGCACCGACGTCTTCGAGCTCCGCCCCCGCATCGGCATGGCGGGCGTCGCGATGGCCGACAAGCTGCCCAAGCGCCAGACCGTGCTGCAGACGGTTCTCACGGCCGCGTACGGCATGACCGCCACCTGGCACGAGAACTACGAAGCCGTCGACGAGGAGCGCGCCCGCGCCTTCCTCGACCGCCTCGGCATGACCGAGTACCTGGACCGCAAGTTCGGCACGCTCTCCGAAGGAGAGCGCAAGCGCACGCTCATCGCCCGCGCCATGATGACCGACCCCGAGCTGCTGCTCCTCGACGAGCCCGCCGCCGGGCTCGACCTCGGCGGGCGTGAGGACCTCGTCCGCCGCCTCGGCCGCCTCGCCCGCGATCCGTTCGCCCCCTCCATGATCATGGTCACCCACCATGTCGAGGAGATCGCACCCGGGTTCACCCACGTCCTGATGATCCGCCAGGGCAAGATCCTCGCGGCCGGCCCCATGGAGACCGAGCTCAGCTCCCGTAACCTCTCCCGCTGCTTCGGCCTGCCGCTCATCGTCGAGCACACCGGCGACCGCTACACCGCCCACGGCCTCCCGCTCTCCTGACCGCCGCACCCCGACCGGCAGGCATTTCACCGGAGTTGACCCCCGTGCGCCCTGTCGGTGACGCACCGACAGTCCTACGATGACCATGTGGACATCGACGCATGGGTGTGGTGGCTGATCGGCGCGGTGGGACTGGGCATCCCCCTCGTCCTGACCGCGATGCCCGAATTCGGCATGTTCGCCGTCGGGGCGGTGGCCGCCTCGGCCGTCGCGGCCCTCGGCGGCGGAATCGTCGCCCAGGTGCTGGTCTTCGTCCTGGTCTCGGTCGCACTGATCGCCGTCGTGCGCCCCATCGCCGCCAGACACCGGGCCGGACAGCCAGGACAGGCCAGCGGTATCGACGCCCTGAAGGGCCGTCAGGCCGCCGTGCTGGAACGGGTGTCGGCCGACGGGGGCCGCATCAAGCTCGCCGGCGAGGTCTGGTCCGCCCGTTCCTACGACGCCGACCAGGTCTTCGAGCCCGGCACCCAGGTCGATGTCGTCGACATCGACGGAGCGACGGCCGTCGTCATGTGACCGAAGCACGCACGGGGCGGGCCCAGGTCTGCCAGACTCGAAGTCGATCATGTCGATCACCACGAGAAACTGGACCGGCCCGCAACGCACGGACCACCGGCCCCGCATGAGCACCGACCCCGATCACCGCTATCCACCGGCCAACCGAAGGGCACGAGAGACACCATGAACTCGATCGTCATCGTTCTGATCATTCTGGTGGTGCTCGTCTTCATCGCCCTGATCAAGACGATTCAGGTCATCCCGCAGGCCAGCGCCGCCATCGTCGAGCGATTCGGCCGCTACACCCGCACCCTCAACGCGGGCCTGAACATCGTCGTCCCGTTCATCGACTCGATCCGCAACCGGATCGACCTCCGTGAACAGGTCGTGCCCTTCCCGCCGCAGCCGGTGATCACCCAGGACAACCTGGTCGTCAACATCGACACCGTCATCTACTACCAGGTGACCGACGCCCGCGCCGCGACCTACGAAGTGGCCAGCTACATCCAGGCGATCGAGCAGCTCACCGTCACGACCCTCCGCAACATCATCGGCGGCATGGACCTGGAGCGGACCCTCACGTCCCGCGAGGAGATCAACGCGGCCCTGCGCGGCGTCCTCGACGAGGCCACCGGCAAGTGGGGCATCCGCGTCAACCGGGTCGAGCTCAAGGCGATCGAGCCGCCGACCTCCATCCAGGACTCGATGGAGAAGCAGATGCGCGCCGACCGCGACAAGCGCGCCGCGATCCTCACCGCCGAGGGCATCAGGCAGTCCCAGATCCTCACCGCCGAGGGTGAGAAGCAGTCCGCGATCCTGCGCGCCGAGGGTGAGGCCAAGGCCGCAGCCCTGCGCGCCGAAGGTGAAGCCCAGGCCGTCCGCACGGTCTTCGAGGCCATCCACGCCGGAGACCCGGACCAGAAGCTCCTCTCGTACCAGTATCTCCAGATGCTCCCGAAGATCGCCGAGGGCGACGCCAACAAGCTCTGGATCGTGCCCAGCGAGATCGGCGACGCCCTCAAGGGTCTCAGTGGAGCCTTCGGCAACCTCGGCGGCGGCGTACCCGGCTTCAACACCGGCGGCGACGGTGGAAACGGCGGGGGCCCCAAGGGCGGCATCCCGGCCCCCGCGGTGGAACGACGCGAGGAACCCCCGGTCTCCTGACCCCGAAAGCCCTTCGTGCATGATCAGTGAGGCCCCTCGACCTTCATGGCGGGGAGGCGTCACTGACCACCGAAGGAGATGGCCTTGTCCATCTGGGAAATACTCGCCGTCTTCGCGGCCGGAGTCGGGGCGGGCACGATCAACACGATCGTCGGCTCGGGCACCCTGATCACCTTCCCCGTCCTCCTCGCCACCGGCCTCCCCCCGGTCACCGCGACGGTCTCCAACGCGCTGGGCCTCATCCCCGGCTCCATCAGCGGAGCCATCGGCTACCGCAAGGAACTGGCCGGCCAGCGCCGCCGGATCATCAAACTGGGCGTCGGAGCCGCCATCGGCGGTCTCATCGGAGCCACGCTCCTGCTCGCCCTGCCCTCCACGGCCTTCGAGACGATCGTCCCGGTCCTCGTCGCCATGGCGCTCGTCCTCGTCATCCTGCAACCACGCATCAGCAAAGCCGTACAGCGCCGCCGCGAACACACCGGCACCGAGGCCCGCCCCGACGGCGGCCCGCTCCTGTTCACCGGCCTGATGCTCGCCAGCGTCTACGGCGGCTACTTCACCGCCGCCCAGGGGATCATCTACCTCTCCCTCATGGGCATGCTGCTCGACGACACGATGCAGCGCCTCAACGCCGTCAAGAACGTCCTGGCCGCCATCGTCAACAGCATCGCCGCGCTGTTCTTCCTCTTCGTCGCCCACTTCGACTGGACTGCCGTCGCCCTCATCGCGATCGGCTCGGCCATCGGCGGCCAGATAGGCGCCAAGGTCGGCCGCCGTCTGAGCCCCACCGTCCTGCGCGCCCTCATCGTGGCCGTCGGCACGGTGGCCATCGTCCAGCTGCTGCTCCGCTGACACACGTGGGCCCGCCCCCTGCCGGGGACGGGCCCGCACCTCCATCACCAGGCGTACGCCGACTACGCCGCCGCGGCCGCCCGGTCCAGCCACTCAGGTAGCTCCGCCCGGTCACCGGCCCCCATCGCCAGCAGCATCGCCTCGGCGGGGGAGGGCACGAACGGCTGCTTCAGCAGCGGCATCCCCGCCTGCTCCGGCGTACGGGCGGCTTTGCGGTGGTTGTCCTCGGCGCAGGAGGCCACCGTGTTCAGCCAGGTGTCCTGCCCGCCCTGGGCCCGCGGCACCACGTGGTCGACGGTGGACGCCCGCCGCCCGCAGTACGCGCACCGGTGCTGGTCCCGTATGAGCACACCCCTTCTGGACCATGGGGCCTGTCTTCGGAACGGCACCCGTACGTACCGGCAGAGCCTGATCACCCGGGGCGCCGGAATGTCCACGGCGGCACCGCGCATACGGAGCTCGGGATGCGACTGCTCGACGACGGCCTTGTCCGTCAGGATCAGGACCACCGCACGGTTGAGCGTCACTGTCGACAGCGGCTCGAAGCTCGCGTTGAGAACCAACGTGTCACGCATCCTGCCCACCTCCCGTGTGCCGCCCGCCCCCTGGCAGGCCCGGATCAACTCTGGCTGGGCAGGCCGCGATGGACAACGCAATAAAAAATGCCCTGCTCTGATCTCTCCAAGACCAGAGCAGGGCAAACAGCAGACGAACTAATCGCCGGCGGGAGCCTGGTACTCACCGATCAGCTGCGCACGCCCGAGCGTATGGAACCGGAGGTTGAACCCGACCACCGCGGGCGAGGAATCACTGTCGATCCCGAGCTTCTCGGTGTCCACCGCGTACACCGTGAACACGTACCGGTGATTCTCGCCGGCCGGCGGCGCGGCGCCGCCGAACTCCTTCGACCCGTAGTCGTTACGCGCCTGGACGGCACCCGCCGGCAGCCCCTTGAACTCCCCGCTGCCCGCACCGGCGGGCAACTCGGTCACCGAGACCGGGAGGTCGAAGAGCACCCAGTGCCAGAACCCGCTGCCCGTCGGCGCGTCCGGGTCGAAGCACGTCACGGCGAAGCTCTTGGTCCCCTCGGGGAAACCCTCCCACCGCAGCTGCGGCGAAGTGTTCCCGGCCGCAAGCACCTGAGCGTCGCCCAGCACGGCTCCCGGCGCGAGGTCGTCGCTCACCACGGTGAACGCCGGCACCTCCGGATGGAAGTCGTGCGGCAGCGGGGCCCTGTTCGGCTCGGTCACGTCTCGCACCTCTCCTGATCGGTTCGTCTGCCTTCTTCCCCGACTGTAGGGGGCGTACCGCTCTCGCTCCGAAGGGCGTACCGCCGCCTAGAGCCAGTTGCGCTGACCGCCGACCTGGGCGAGCCACTGGTTGAGGTACGCCGCCCAGTCGGTCTGCTGGTAGTCGTGCAGCCCCACCTTGAACGCGCGGTAGGAGTCGCTGCCCTCGCTGAACAGCCCCGGCTTCTTGTCCATCTCCAGGACGACGTCCATCTCACGGTCGTCGGCGACGAAGGTCAGCTCCACCTGGTTCAGCCCGCGGTACTGCGCCGGCGGGACGAACTCGATCTCCTGGTAGAACGGCAGCCGCTGACGCGTCCCGCGGATGTGACCGCGCTCCATGTCCGCGCTGCGGAAGCCGAAGCCCAGCTGCCGGAAGGCGTTGAGGATGGCCTCCTGCGCCGGCAGCGGGTGCACGTTGATCGGGTCCAGGTCACCGGAGTCCAGCGCCCGGGCGATCTCCAGCTCGGTGGTCACCCCGATGTTCATCCCGCGCAGCTGCTGGCCGCCGAACATCGTGATCGGCGTCTCCCACGGGATCTCCAGACCGAACGGCACCACGTGCACCGCGCCCGCCTGCACCTCGAAGGCGCCGCCGAGGTTCAGCTTGGTGAACTCGATGTCCTGCTTGGTCTCCTGGTCCCCGCTCTCCACCTCGACCCGCGCCTGGAGCCCGACGTTGAGTCCCTCGATCTGCTGGGGGACCGAACCGCCCTGGATCCGCACCTCGCCCTGGACGACCCCACCGGGGACGACATTCGCCTCGGTGAGCTCGGTCTCCACCGAGGCACCGCCGGCACCCATGCTCGCGAGCAGCCGCTTGAAGCCCATAGTCACTCCTTCTTGGTCCTGACCCCTACATACGCGCCACGACGGTAGCCGGTTCCCGTCCGAGCGATCCCAGTACCCTCGGACGCCATGACCAAGAGCCCCGACCGCACTCCACTGACGCGAGACTTCTTCGACCGCGACGTCCTGGAGGTCGCCCCGGACCTGCTCGGCCGCACCCTCGTACGCCGGGAGCCGGCGGGCACGATCGAGCTGCGCCTGACCGAGGTGGAGGCGTACGCGGGCGAGATCGACCCCGGCTCGCACGCCTTCCGCGGCCGTACGGCCCGCAACAGCACGATGTTCGGCCCGCCCGGCCACACGTACGTCTACTTCACGTACGGGATGTGGCACTGCCTCAACCTGGTCTGCGGCCCAGACGGACATGCCAGCGGAGTTCTGCTCCGGGCCGGCGAGATCAACGTCGGCGCCCACCTGGCCCGCGACCGACGCATCTCGGCCCGAAACGACAAGGAACTGGCCAAAGGCCCGGCCCGCCTCGCCACCGCCCTCGACGTCGACCGCGACCTGAACGGCAGCGACCTCTTCGGCGGCCCCACCCCGGCGCTCTCCATCCTGCACGGCACCCCGCCGCCGCGTGACCTCGTACGGAGCGGCCCCCGCACCGGAGTGGGCGGCGACGGAGCCCATCAGCCGTGGCGCTTCTGGATCGAGGGGGACCCCACGGTGAGTCCGTACCGCGCCCACGCACCGCGCCGTCGGCCGAGCCGCAAGGCGACTTGACGAGCCCTCGGCGGACGCCTAATGTAGTCCGAGCCGCTTGACACGGGTACAGCTCTCGGCACAGTCCATCGGACCGGACCGGGCCACTCGAAGCGGCCACACCACTACCTACGACTCACCCTGGCGGGTGCGAATTCGGCATGCCCGCAATTCTCCCTATCGGCTCGATTATGAGCTGCCAGGAGAATCGGTTAACGTAGTGGACACGCCGAAAGGCAAGGCCACTCCACAGGCCGCCAGAAATCGAATTCGGACCGGAAACGGAACGAAAAAGAGTCTGGTAAAGTTGGAGCCGCCGGAAAGGGAAAGCGCGAAAGCGAAGAACCTCGAAAGCGCCCCGCTTCGACCGGGAA
>NZ_QWFA01000208.1 GCF_003501885.1 Streptomyces globisporus | reverse complement strand
GGGCCGTCGTCCGGGGCGGTCGGGGCCGGGCCGCCCGCTTTGGCCGTGGCCGACCTGTGCTCGTCCACGGTGACCGCGACCGGCACGGGGTGGCCGTCGGCGTCCGTGATCCCGGTCCCGCTGCTCATCGTCGTCTCCTCGGTGTGCCAGGCCCTGTCCGGCCCTGGCTGTTCCTGACCGCCGCCTGGCCGTCCCGGGGCTTGTCCGGGCCTCTGTCCGGCCCCGCCACCCCAGGATGTCAGCATCCGGACGCCGGGCGTGCGCGCGGGCCCGGTGCCGGTCGGGGCGGCTCGGCGATGCGGGCACGGCTCGGGCCGACCGGGTGGGCTCAGGTGCGGTAGACGTCCAGGCGGCCGCACATGCCGAACCTGCCGTACGCCGAGGGGCGTTCGGCGTGGACGCGGGCGTCGGCGAGGTGGCCTGCCTCGCCCCGGTCCAGGGCGTCGAGCTGGCCGGCGGTCGCGGCGGCGGCCGTGGCGGCCCCGTTCTCCCAGCGGGTGCGCCACTCCCCCGCGCGGGGGCGGACGAGCGCGGCGGCGGCCCGGTGGAACGCGGCCAGCGGCTCCGGATCGCCGCCCTCCACGGCCTTCCGCAGGGCGAGGAACCCTTCGACGGCGAGGTCGCGCCGGGCCCGCGCCGCCTTCTCCTGCACGGCATCCCCGGCATCCACCGGGAGCGCCACCGCCGCGCTGTAGTCGTCCGGGTCCGTCAGTCTGCGGGGCGGCAGCGTGAGCACGGCGTCGCCCGCCTCGGGCAGCCCGCTGTTCTGCATGACCACGATGAGGCGCAGCCCGTCCTCGTTGACCAGGCGGTGGATGGTGCCCGGGGTGAACCAGACCAGCGCTCCGGGCGTCAGCGGTGTCTCCCGGTACCCGGCCGTCGTGAGGGTCTGCACGGAACCGCTGCCGCCGACCACTACGTACCCCTCCGAGCAGGTCAGGTGGAGGTGCGGGGTGCCCCCGCGCAGTCCGTCGGCGGCGGGCCAGTCGTAGACGGTCAGGTGCGAGACGGCGACGGCGCCGGGCAGTCCTTCGAAGGTCACCACGGGGGCTCCTGAGTCTCGGCGGCACGGTCTCCCGACCACGTCGAAAGCGCTTTCTACGACTCTCGGACGCTAGGGCCGCCACCGGACCCCGGTCAAGGGAGCCGCGCTCGTGGACCACGCCGCGGGGTGCGCGGCCGAGGCGGCACCACAGGCGGCGGGCGTGTGCGCGAGCCGCTGTCAGTGGCCGGGTGCAGACTGGCACTGTTCCGGCACAACGGCGTATCGGGAGGTCCAGAACCATGACCGATGTATTGCTCACCGCAGGCACCCGCAAGGGTCTCTTCATCGGCCGCAGGCGCGGCGGGGCCTGGGAGATCACGGGCCCGCACTTCAACGCGCAGGCGATCTACTCGGTGGCCGTGGACACCCGGGGGGACACCCCGAGAATCCTGGTCGGCGGGGACAGCGCGCACTGGGGTCCGTCCGTCTTCCACTCGGACGATCTGGGCGAAACGTGGGTCGAGCCGCGACAGCCCGCGGTGAAGTTCCCCAAGTCCACCGGGGCTTCCCTGGAGCGCGTCTGGCAGCTGCATCCGGCGGGCCCCGAGGCGCCGGACGTGGTCTACGCGGGCACGGAGCCGGCCGCGCTGTTCCGCTCCGAGGACCGGGGCGAGTCGTTCGAGTTGGTCCGGCCGCTCTGGGAGCACCCGACCCGCTCGCGGTGGGAGCCGGGCGGCGGCGGTGAGGGGCTGCACACCGTGCTGACCGACTCCCGGGACGCCAAGGCCGTGACGGTCGCCGTGTCGACGGCGGGGGTGTTCCGGACGAAGGACGGCGGGGCGAGCTGGGAGCCGTCGAACAAGGGTGTCTCCGCGGTCTTCCTCCCGGACCCTGACCCGGAGTTCGGGCAGTGCGTCCACAAGGTCACCCGGGACGCGGCCGACCCGGACCGGCTCTATCTGCAGAACCACTGGGGCGTGTTCCGCAGCGACGACGCCGGGGACCACTGGAGCGACATCGGCGCGGGGCTGCCCTCCGACTTCGGGTTCGCCGCCGTCGCGCACCCGCACCGCGGCGACACGGCGTACGTCTTCCCCATCAACGCCGACGCCGACCGGGTCCCGGCGGAGCACCGCTGCCGGGTGTTCCGTACGACCGACGCGGGGCGCACCTGGGAGCCGCTCTCCGAGGGCCTGCCCGACGGGGCGCACTACGGCACGGTGCTGCGGGACGCGCTCTGCACGGACGACGCGGATCCCGCCGGGGTCTACTTCGGCAACCGCAACGGCGAGTTGTACGCCAGCGCGGACGACGGGGACAGCTGGCAGCAGCTCGTCTCCCATCTGCCGGACGTCCTGTGCGTACGGGCGGTGACGCTCGGCTGACGGGCGGTCGGCCGGTGCACCGACGGCAGTTGATCGGAGTGGTCGTATCAGCAGTAGAGTGCGGGCCGTGGCAGCACGACCGTTGAAAGAGATCATCGAGCCGGGGTGGGCCGACGCCCTCGAACCCGTCGCCGAACGCATCGCCGCTATGGGCGACTTCCTCCGCGCGGAGATCGCCGCGGGACGCACGTACCTGCCCTCCGGGGCTCATGTGCTGCGGGCCTTCCAGCAGCCGTTCGAGGAGGTGAGAGTGCTGGTCGTCGGCCAGGATCCGTATCCCACCCCGGGACACGCGATCGGGCTGAGCTTCGCGGTGGCCCCCGAGGTCCGGCCGCTGCCGGGCAGCCTGGAGAACATCTTCCGGGAGCTGCACGGGGACCTGGGGCTGCCCAGGCCTTCCAACGGCGATCTCACTCCGTGGACCAGGCAGGGGGTGCTGCTGCTCAACAGGGCGCTCACCACCGCGCCGCGGCGGCCCGCCGCCCACCGGGGCAAGGGCTGGGAAGAGGTCACCGAGCAGGCCATCAAGGCGCTGGTGGTCCGGGGCACCCCGCTGGTGTCGGTCCTGTGGGGCCGTGACGCCCGCAATCTGCGTCCGCTGCTGGGCGACTACCCGGCGATCGAGTCCTCCCACCCCTCCCCCATGTCCGCGGACCGGGGCTTCTTCGGCTCGCGGCCGTTCAGCCGGGTCAACGAACTGCTGGAGCGCCAGGGGGCGGCGCCGGTGGACTGGCGGCTTCCGTGACGTACACCGTGTCGGCCGGCGATCCGGCCGCTCCCGGTGCGTATGTCCTCGGGGTCGACTCCGGGGGCTCCGGGCTGCGGGTGGCGCTCGGCCGGGTGGAGGAGCCGGGGCCCCTCGCGACGACGGTCTGCGCCGAGCCGGTGCGGACGGGTCCGGGCGGGATCGACGCCGGGCATCTGCTGGATCAGCTGCTGCCCGCCGCCCGGGAGTTGCTGGAGCGGGCGTCGGCCGCCGCGTCGGCCGAGGCTCGAAGCAACGGCGCAACGGCGTACGAGGTCGCGGCGGTGGCGGTCGGGGCCGCCGGGATGGCCACGCTGGGCGAGCGGTTGCGGGCGGAGCTGCCCGGCGCGCTCGCGGACGCCCTGGGGGTACGCCGGGTGGCCCTGGCCGCCGACGCGGTGACGGCCTACGCGGGTGCGGTGGGACAGCGCCCCGGCGCGGTCGTCGCGGGCGGCACGGGCATGATCGCCCTCGGTACGGACCTGAAGGAGTGGCACAGGGCCGACGGGTGGGGTCATCTTCTGGGTGACAGTGGCGGCGGCGCGTGGATCGGCCGGGCCGGGCTGGACGCGGCGATGCGGGCCCATGACGGACGGCGGGGCGGTTCCGCCGCGCTGCTGGACCGGCTGTGGGCCGTGTTCGGGCCGGCGGAGGCGCTGCCGGGGCTGCTCTATCCGCGCTCCGACCGGCCCGCCGTGCTGGCCTCGTTCGCCCCGGAGGTGGCGGCGTGCGCCGGAGCGGATGCGGTCGCCGCGGGCATTCTGCGGCAGGCCGCGGGTCATATCGCCGAGGCGGCGGCGGCCGTGTGCCCGGCGCCCGCCGAGCCGGACGGCGAGGTGGGCGAGGGCGACGGGACCGGTGAAGTGGCCCTGACCGGTGGCCTGTTCCGGATGGGTGAGCCGCTGATCGCACCCCTGCGCGAGGAGCTGGCGCGGCTGCTGCCCGGGGCCCGGGTGACCACCGCGACGGGCGATCCGCTGACGGGCGCACTCCGGATCGCGCGCGCCCTGGCGGCCGGGGACCTGCGCCTGCCGCACCACCCGACGATGCTGTTCGTGCCCCTGGAGCAGGAGCCCGGACAGCGCGGGAAGACAGCGGTCCACGACGAGCCCCGGCCGGAGTGACAGGGAGAAGAGCGGACGGGCGAATCGCCGGAACAACGAGCCGACAGACAGGGACACTCCGGTGGTACATCACTCATCGGACATAAGCGGATAGTTAACGCCCGACCTGCCCCTCCCCGAACAGAGGGGCAGGTAAAACCAGTAGCATGCGGCGCCATGAGCACCCCCACTGGGCCCGCTTCCGGCCTGCCTGTACGAATGCCGCGACCTCGCCAGTCCGGACGGCACCGCCGCCCGGAGCCCGTGGTCGCACCTGAGGGCGCTGCCGCGCTCGTTCTCGCCGTTCCCGGTACCCCTTCCTCGGCCACGCGCAGCCTGGCCGAGGAGGTCATCAGCATCGCGCGTTCCGAGCTGCCCGGCCTCAACGCCCGGATCGGCTACCTCGACGGCGACGATGCCGAGTACCCGACCCTGTCCACCGTTCTCGCCCACAACGCCGCCGAGCGCGTCGCGCGCTTCGAGCAGGCCGTCGCGGCCGGCCGTGAGGTCGCCGAGCCCACCGGTCCGTCCGCCGTCGTGGTCCCGCTGCTCGCGGGCCCGGACAGCGCGCTGATCCGGCGGATACGGCAGGCCGTGATGGACAGCGGTACGCAGGCCGAGCTGACCGATGTGCTCGGCCCGCACCCGCTGCTCGCCGAGGCCCTGCACGTACGGCTGTCGGAGGCCGGTCTCGCGCGCGCCGACCGCGCCCGGCTGTTCACCGTCGCCACGGCCGCCGACGGCATCGTGCTGGCCACCGTGGGCGGCGAGGAGGCCGTGCAGGCCGCCGGGATCACCGGCATGCTGCTGGCCGCCCGGCTCGCCGTGCCGGTGATGGCCGCCGCACTGGACGTGGAGGGCTCGGTCGCCTCGATCGCGCAGCAGCTGCAGGGCTCCGGCTCCGCACAGCTTGCGCTGGCGCCGTACCTGGTGGGCCCTGAGGTCGACCCCGGCCTGCTGGACGCCGCCGCGAAGTCTCCGGGCTGTGCCGACCGGGCGAGGGCGGCGTCGGCGGTCAGACGAGGACGACGCAGGAGACCGCAGGAACCTCGACGGAGCCCGCGTGCCGGGGGATGCCCGTCTCGGCGTCCACGGCGAACCAGCTGACGTTCCCGGAGTGCTCATTGGCCGCGTACAGCCACTGGCCGCCGGGGTCGAGGGTGAGGTCGCGCGGCCAGCGGCCGCCGCAGCCGACGGTGGCCACCAGGGCCGCCTTCTCACCGCTCTCGTCGAGGGTGAGCACGGAGATGCTGTCGTGCCCCCGGTTGGCGGTCCACAGGAAGCGCCCGTCGCGGGCGACGACCACCTCGGAGGGGTAGGTGCGCACCGCCTCGTCGGCCGTCTCGTGCTCGGGCAGCACAGGGGTCTCCCCGAGCACGTCGAGGCGGCCCGTCGCCGCGTCCCAGCGGCATACGGTGAGGATCGGCTCCAGCTCGCCCAGGACGTAGGCGAGGGCGCCCGAGGGGTGGAAGGCCAGATGGCGGGGTCCTGTGCCCGGGCGCAGCGCCGTCTCGCCGTGCAGTCGCAGGGCGCCGGTGGCGGGGTCCAGGGCGCAGACGCGTACGGAGTCGGTGCCGAGGTCGACGCTCACCAGCCAGTTCCCGGAGGGGTCGGCGAGGACCTGGTGGGCGTGCGGGGCCTCCTGGCGGCCGGTGTCGGGGCCGCTGCCCTCGTGCCGGAGCACCGAGGCCACCGCCCCGAGCGATCCGTCGGCGAGGACCGGCAGGGCGGTGACGCTGCCGGAGGTGTAGTTGGCGGTGACCAGGTGGTTCGCGGCGAGCGCGAGGTGGGTGGGCGCGTCCCCGTCGACAGCCTGTGCGGGGCCCAGGAGCGTCGGTACGTCCTCGTCGGCGGCGAAGGCGGCGGCGACGCCCGGGGCACTCTCCCCGACGGCGTACAGGACCGTGGAGCCCTCCCGGGGGCCGACCGCGAGGAAGGAGGGGTCGGGCACGGCGTCCGTGGACCCGAGCAGGGTCAGCGCTCCGCTCTCCCGGTCCACGGAGGCGGCCGTGATGCCGAGCCCGCCCGCCGAGGTGAACGACCCCAAGAATGCCCGCCCGGCGCTGTTACCGATCATCGCGCTGCTCCTCTTCACCGTCGCCGCGATCTTCACGGGCGACGGTAGCAGGCAGGCCGCTGCGGTCCAGACCAATCCAGGGGCTTCGTCGTGTGGGGCGGCCAGTCACTCGCGGGGTGAGCGACCGGCGCCTTCCAGCCGCACCGGGACGGGGTCAGTGGTCGTCCCAGTGGCCGTCGTGCGCCGCATGACGGTGGCCGTCGTGCACGTAGTCCAGGTGGTCGCCGTGGGGGACCGCCGCATGCCCGCAGCTCTCGCCGTGGACGTGGTCGTGGCCGGCGTGCTCGTGATGCCGGCGGCCTCGCACTCGTCCATGTGGCCTTCGTGCTCACGGTGCAGATGACCGTCGTGCACGTAGTCGACGTGATCGTCGTGAGGGACCGCCACGTGCCCACAGCCTTCGCCGTGTGCGTGGTCGTGTCCGGGATGGGGCTGGTGCTGCAGGGATGTTGCCACGCTGTCCATCTCCACATGCTCGGGCCACCGCCCGGTGGAGGACGGCGGCAGCGAACTCTCGCCTTGTTTTCTCCCCTTACGGGCAAGGCTGCCATGACGGACCTGAGCGGGCAAAAGGACTCTCTGGTCCGTGCAGGGGAAGTGCACCGCCTCCGGACGTCAGGCGTTCGTCGATGCCGCGGAGGGGGCGTGGCCCAGCGTGCTGACGAGTGCGGCTAGCGCTCGCTCCAGACCGTGCAGGTGGGCCAGGGCCGGGTCCACGGCGGCGGGCAGCTCGGGCAGGTGGAAGCCCCGGGCGCCCTCGGGCGCGGTCAGGGCCTCGACGGCCGCCTCCACCCGGGAGCACGCGGCCGACAGCCGCGCGTCGTGCGAGGCGTCCGGGTCGGCGGCGATGGAGGCCAGCCCCCGTACCTCCCGTGCGCAGTCGTCCAGCAGCGCGATCACCTGGCGGGCGCGCGCCTTGCGGGCCGGCAGCGGGCTCAGGGGGTGCACCAGCGGCGCGAGGGAGAGCCGGACCCGGCCGAGCAGCATCTCCAGCTCCGCGACGCGGGGGGCGGGGTCGGCGAGCGTCGACCCGGCGAGCCGGTCGGCCGCCTCGGCCGTGCAGGCGTGGACGCACCGCAGCGCCTTCTGGATCCAGGCGTCGGTGATGGCGTGGGTGGTGACGGGGAGGACCAGCAGCACGGCGAGCACCGCGCCGAGCGCACCGACGGCGGTCTCCGCGACGCGCAGCCAGAGCAGGGCGGCGTCCAGGACGCCCAGCGCGCCGTAGAGCATGCCGGCCATCACCGTCACGAAGAACATCATCCAGCTGTAGGAGACCGCCGCCGTGTAGAAGATGCCGAAGACGCCGATCGCGACGACGACGGCGGTCGGGACGGTCGCGCCGTCGAGCGGGATGGCCACGGCGAAGCCGGAGACGATGCCGATCACGGTCCCCAGGACCCGGCGGAAGCCGCGGACGAGCGTCTCGCCGCGGGAGGTGGTGTTGACAAAGACCCACCAGGTGGCGCCGACCGCCCAGTACCACCGCTCGTCGGACAGGACCTGCCCGATGCCGAGCGCGAAGGCCCCGCCCAGGGTGGCCTGGACGGCCTGCCGGGTGGTGATGCGCAGCCGGCCCCGGACCTCCGGCGGAGCGGGCTGAGCGGGGACGGGCAGCCGTCGCTCGTAGCACCACAGGCCGAAGCGCACGGTGGACGAGGCGGCCAGGGACAGCGCCACGGCGGCGTACAGCTCGGGCAGCTGACCGGGGACGGTGTGCAGGAACTGGGCGGCGAAGAACATCATGAACGCGAAGACGCCCAGCGCGTGCCCGCGCGGCCCCCATCGCCGGGCGTACACACCCGCCCCCATCACGGCGAGGAAGATCAGGTCCCGGGCGACGGGCTGGTCGTGCAGGACCGCCGCGACGGCGAGGACGGGCAGACCGGCGACGGGGAGCAGGGCGGTGGTGACCGCCTGCCCGCGAACCGTCGGGTCGGTCACGGTGAAGAGGGCGAGCAGCGCCGCGAGGCCGCCGGTGATGGCCGCCACGAGCGAATGCCCGACGAGCCCGCACAGCGCGACCGCGAGGCCGATGCCGACCACGGCACGGGAGGCGAAGCGCAGCCGGACCCGCCCCGGGTCCGGCGCCACGAACACCCTCTTCAGCACGCTTCCACCCCTTCCGCGTCGCCGCAGAACTCGCATGAAAAAGGCGCCGCGGAAGTCCGCAGCGCCATCGACGCCACCATTGCAGCATCCATCGGGCGCTTGGATCAAACCGGGAGGAATATGCTGTACCAATGGACCAGTGAATCGGTCGGAGAGTCGGCCACGAGCATGCCAACGGACCATCCGGGGATGCGTACGCGTACTCGGAGCCGCTGTGGAGCGGGGGCGTGCGTCTGTCGCCGCCTCGGCGGGCCGGGCGGACCTCTCACGCTGGGTACAGTCGGGGCCGGACAGGACGGGTCGGAAGGAGATCGGCGGATCATGGCGGTGGACGCTCTCGACACCCGGATCCTGCGCCTGCTGATCGAGCAGCCGCGCACCAGCGTCCGGGAGTACGCGCGCATTCTCGGCGTGGCCCGCGGCACCCTGCAGGCCCGGCTCGACAGGCTGGAGCGCGACGGTGTGATCACCGGCACCGGGCCGACCCTCTCCCCCGCCGCGCTCGGCCACCCCGTGCTCGCCTTCGTCCACCTGGAGGTCACCCAGGGGCATCTGGTCGAGGTGGGCGACGCGCTGGCGGCCGTGCCCGAGATCATCGAGGCGTTCTCGACGACGGGCGGCGGCGATCTGCTGACCCGCGTCGTCGCCCGGGACAACGGACACCTGGAGGACGTGATCCAGCGGCTGATCCAACTGCCGGGGGTCGTCAGGACCCGGACGGACGTGGCGCTGCGCGAGCGGGTGGCGCACCGGATGCTGCCGCTGGTGGAGTCCGTGGGGCGCGCGACGGGCGAACGGGACCGGCCGGGACCCGGGGCCGTTCAGGGCTGACCGGAGAGGTGTTCCGGCGGACGGCTCGGCGGACGGAGACCGCCCCGGCCGGAGCGGCTGCCGCGCACGCGGTCGGCCGGGACGCGTGGCGGGCCGTCAGCCGGGCCCGGCGAAGGGGCCGTCGGGGCATCCGGGCTCCGCCGGACCGATATCCTGATCATGTCGTTCGCCGCACCGCCCAGGACTCCGCCGGAGACCGGGTGCCCCGGGGTGCCGACAGCCGGAGCGGGCCACAATTCGAGATAGGTGTACAGGTGCTGGTAGCTGGTCGGTACCGATTGGTATCCCCCATCGGTCGTGGCGGCATGGGCGAGGTGTGGCGCGCCACGGACGAGGTCCTGGGACGGGCCGTGGCCGTGAAGCTCCTGTTGGGGGACCAGGCGGACGCCTCGTCGACCGCCCGCTTCCGGCTGGAGGCCCAGACCGCCGCCCGGCTGAGCCACCCGCACCTGGTGGCGGTGTTCGACTTCGGTGCCTGGGAGGACCGGTTCTTCCTGGTGATGGAGCTGGTCGAGGGGCAGAGCCTCGGGGACCTGCTGGCCGCCCAGGAGCGCGTCCATCCGGAAATGGTCGCCCGGATCGCCGGTCAGGCGGCCGCCGGCCTGGCCGCCGCGCACCGCCAGGGCATCGTCCACCGCGACATCAAGCCGGGCAACCTGATGCTGGACGCGGACGGTTCGGTGAAGATCGGTGACTTCGGGATCGCCCAGTTCGTCGATGATCCCTCGCCCGCGCTGACGACGGCCGGCCATATCGTCGGCACGAGCCTCTACCTGGCCCCGGAACGCGCGCTGGGACGTACCGCCGACTCCGCGTCCGACATGTACTCCCTGGGCTGCGTCGTCTATCAACTGCTGCTCGGGCAGCCTCCGTTCCGCTCCGACACGGCGACCGCGACGCTGTACCAGCATGTCGACACCCCGCCGGTCCCGCTGCGGCAGCGCGGTGTGGAGATCTCCGCCGCCTTCGACTCGTATCTGCTCGGGCTGCTGGCCAAACAGCCGGAGGAGCGGCCCACCGCACAGCAGGTCTCCGACTGGTTCCGCACCGACGCCTGGCGCGGCGGGCCGGAGCCCCTCCCCCAGCAGGCGCCCGCGTCGCACCGGGCGACCGCCCCCATGGCCGCGAAGCCCTCCCCTGCGGCCCCGCCCGCGCCGGTCGGCCCGACGACGTACCGGCTCCCCGGGCCCACGGGGCGCAGACGGCAGGCGCCGGCCCGGTCGGCTCCGGCCCGCCGTCGCAGTACCCGCGAGGCGATCCGGCGGCGCCCCAGGGTGGCCAGCGCCATCGCGGGCACGGCGACGTTCCTGGCCGCCGTGTACCTGGGGATGATCCTGTTCTCCCCGGAATCCAGCTCCGCCGGTACGCCGGACCAGAGCCCGTCGTCGGCTCCGTCGGCCCCCCCGGCCCCCTCGCAGGACGGCGGCGACGGCGCGCAGCAGCCGGACGGCGAACAGCAGCAGGACAACCAGCGGCAGGGCGGGGGCAGGGGCGAGGACGGGAACAGGGACAGGGACGGGGAGGACGAGCAGGACGAC
>NZ_QWFA01000207.1 GCF_003501885.1 Streptomyces globisporus | reverse complement strand
CGCCCGAAGCCCCCCGCCGCCACCTCCGTCGCCCGGCGCCACCACACCTTCGTCCTGTCCGCCGCCTCTCCCGACGCACTCGTACGGCTGAAGGGAGACGTCGCCGAGCACCTCGCCGCACATCCGGACACCGACGGCGGCGACCTCGCCTGGACCCTCCAGAACCGCCAGCGGCAGCTCCCCTACCGCTACGCCGTGGACTTCGACGACGTCGGCCGGCTCACCGCGCGCCTGCGGGAGTCCCTGGACGCCGACGAGCGACCGGTCCACCTGGGACGCGCCACCCGCCGAGGCGTCCACTTCCTCTTCACCGGCACGGGCTCCCAGCATCTCGGTATGGCCCGCGACCTCTACGAGCGCGAGGAGAGCTTCCGCGCTCACCTCGACGAGTGCTTCTCCCTGGCGGAGTCCCTGGGCAACCCGGTGCCCCGCGAGGTCTTCTTCGGCGACGACGCCGCCACGGAGAAGCGGCTGAACTCCATGGAGACCGCCCAGATCGTTCTGTTCATGCTGGAGTACTCGGTGGCCAGGACCCTCATCGGGTGGGGCGTCACACCCAAGGGAATGATCGGCCACAGCACCGGCGAACTGGCCGCCGCCTGCGTCGCGGGGGTGTTCTCCCTGGCGGACGGCATCCGTCTCGTGCAGGCCAGGGGCGGCCTCATGGCGGCCACCCCCGAAGGCGCGATGACCTCGGTGAAGGCGGCCCGGGACACCGTCGCCGCGATGCTGCCCGACGGCCTGGTGATCGCCACGGTGAACAGCCCGCAGGACTGCACGGTCTCCGGATCGGTCGCGGACGTGACGGAGTTCGAGGAGCGGTGCGCGGAGCGCGGAGTCGAGTTCAACCGCGTCAAGGACCTCGCGCACGCGGCGCACTCCCCGTACATGGACAGCATGCTGGACGGGTTCCGCGAGGTGGCGCGGCAGGTGACGTTCGGTCCGCCGAGGATTCCGTACGTGTCGAACGTGACCGGCACGTGGATCACGCCGCAGGAGGCCATGGACCCCGAGTACTACTGCGCGCACATCCGGCGGACGGTGCTGTTCGAGGCAGGCGTCGAGACGGTGCTGGATAGGGGCGACTCCCTCTTCGTGGAGGTGGGCCCCGGCAAGACGCTGTCGTCCTTCGTACGGACCATCGGCCGCGCGAGCGGCAGAGACGTCACCGCCGTCAACATGCTGCGTCATCGCATGGAGACGCTCGGCGACGACGCCCATCTCGCCCGCGTGGTGGGCAGGCTGTGGGAGGCCGGAGTCGCGCTGGACTGGAAGGCGTTCCACAGCGCGCACCCGCACCGCAAACTCCGGCTGCCGCTCTACCCGTTCGACAGGACCGAGTACCCGGTCGACGTGACCGAGTTCCACCGGATGCTCGCGGACGTCGGCGAACCTGCCGACCACCCGGCCGCAGGCAGCGCGAGGACCGGCGCGGCGGAAGGAGCACCGGGCACGGACAGCGCCACCGCCTCCGCGGTCCCCGGCCCCGCACTCGCCCCGGCCTGGTCGCGGACCCTGCTCCCCCGGCTGCGCGAGAGGGAGAAGCCGCGGCTGCCCGTGGTGTTCACCGACGACGCCCCGAAGCTGCGGCGGGTGCTGGAGGAACTGCCCCACTGGCGGACCCTGTACGTCACGTTCGGAGCGGCCTACCGGTTCGACGGCCCCTCGGGAGCCGTCGTCCGCCCCGACCACCCGGAGGACCTGCGACAGCTCCTCGAAGACCTGGACGAGAACGCCCTCGCCGGTGACTCCTTCCTCGTCCACCGTGAGGACCACGCCGCCGCCGTCCGCCTCGCACGCGACCTCTGCGCGGCCGTGCCCGGGATGCGTGACCCCGGAGTGACGGAGGTCCTGCTCCTGGACAGCGGCGACCACCTGCGAAACCGGCCCGACTTCCTGCCCCGGGTCATCGGCCTGAACCACGAGTCGCCCGGAGTGCGGACGCGGGTGCTGCGCTGCGACGCGCCGCTCACCGGCCGCGGGGGGCGGGCGGCGTGGCGCGAGGGCCTGCGCCGCGAACTGCGCCGCGACGGTGCCCAGGAGGCCGCGGTCCGCTACACCGGGGACGAACGCTTCACACCGGTGATGGCCCCGCTGCCCGGCCACCAGGAGCCGGCGGGAGCCCGCACCGGACGGACGGCGGTCCTCTGCCGGTCCGGTGACACGGGTCGGGTGCTGGCGGCGCTGACCTCCGGCCCCCTGGACCGGGCCGTCCACGTGCTGCCCATCGGCCTGGACGACATGCCCGCGGCGCATGAGGGCACAGGGCGCATCACCGTCGCGGAGTGCGTCACCGGTGCGACCTGGAGCGCGGTGACATCGACCGCGGCGGCACGGCTGCGCGAGCTGGGCGGGATCGACGAGATCGTCCTGTGGGACACGCCCCGCACCCGGGAGGGGGAGGGATTCGGGCACGCCGAACGGCGAGCGCTCGCCGGAGCGCTGCGCGACGCGGCCCGGCAACGGGGGGCCGGCCTGCTGATCCTGTCCCGCCCCGAACTGGACCGGCAGGGCTGGACCGCGGACGTCACCCGCTGGTTCGCCGAGAACGAGCTGATCGACGCCGCGCTCCGGCAGACGGGGCCGTTGACGAGGCTCTACTCCTTCGCGCACGTCGTCGACGACGGGTTCTCCGCACTACGGCTGCTGGCACGGCTGTACGACTCCGGCATCCCGGTCGCGTATCACGGCATGGAGATCACGGCTCTGCGGCCGGTGCCTCCGCTGCCCGGCGAGCAGAGCGGCTCCCCTGCGGGCGATGTCCCGCAGCGGGGGCGGCAGGACGTCACGACCCTCATGCGACGGGAACTGACGGATCTGCTCGGCTTCGACGACATCGACCCGAGGGACGACATCTTCGACATCGGTCTGGACTCGGTCCGACTGGTCCGCTTCCTCAGCGTGCTGGAGGAGCACGGCCACAAGGTCCTCGCCGGTGAGGTCTACAACCACTCCAGCATCGAGGCCCTGGCACGCTTCCTCGCCGCGGGTACGCGGGAGGAGCCCGAGGAGACCTCGGAGGCCGCGGAGACCTCGGCACCGGACGTCACCCCCGACCACTCCGCCGACGACCCCGCCGACAACGCCGCCCCCGACCTGGCCGACGTCCTCCGCACACTCGACACGCACGCCGGGCAGTTGCGCACCGCGCTCGCCGCACAACCGGTGAAGTGGACCTATCCGGCGACCGCCATGCAGAAGCACCACTTCGCGAGCGGCAGCCGACTCCAGCTCTACGTGCTGGAGTTCGACGAGCCCGTCGACGCCGACGCCCTGGAGCGCGCGCTGCGCGATGTCATCGGACGGCACGGACTCCTGCGGAGCTTCCTGACCCGCTCCTTCGGAAGGCTGCGGTGGAAGGAGTTCGAAGCGCCGAAGAACATCGCGCTGCCGAGGGTCGACCTGTCCGCACTGCCCCCCGCACAGCGGAAGCAGGCCCGGGCCCGGATCGTCGGCCGGGAGTGGAGCGTGGGCTCCGACTTCCTGGACAAGCCCCTCTACGAGGTCGCACTTCTCACCTACCACGAGAAGGCCCACGAACTGCTGTTCCGCTTCGACCACTCGATCTTCGACGCGGCTTCCGGACAGACTCTCCGGACGGACCTGCTGAGGCGGTACGAGGAGCTGGTGTCCGGCACCGGCCGGGCGATGCCCGCCGCGAAGAGCTTCCGGCACCTGCAACGCCGCATCCACCAGGGCCCCGTGGACATCACGGCCGCCGGGATCGTCGAGAAGTTCGACCTCCGGCGGTACGCCCGCGCGGGCAGGACGATCCTGGACAGGTCGGCCCCTTACGCGGGCGGCCCGATGCACCGGGTCCGCCACGTCGTGGATCTCGACGCGTTCAGGAGCGCGGACGGCACGGAGGCCGAGCCGTTCTCGCTGGCCCTGCACCTGTACGCGCGGACGGTGGCCAGGCTGCTGTCCGTGGACGAGGTCTCGGCGGAGATCGTGGTCCGCGCCCGCCGGTTCGGGAACGAGGACTTCGGCGAGGTCATCGGGATGGCACTGGACAGCCTGCCGCTCGTGGTCCCGGTGGACGGCAGCGGCTACGACGACGGTCTGGCCGTTGCCGTCCAGGACAAGATCCGCGCTCTGGGCAGACACCACGTGGGTTTCCTGGACCTCGGCCACGACCTGCGCTCCCGCCTGGCCCACCACAAGGCAGTGGCGGCGACGAAGGGGCTGGGAGGCCGGGCCTCGTGCGTGTTCAACTTCGCCGGCCAGGCGGAGGGGGAGTACGACGCGGCCTGGGAGGCGGCGATGGACCAGCCCTCGGAGAACGAGGGGGCGGACGGCTACGCGGACTGCTTCTGCGCGGCGAGGACGGGCGACGGCCGCCTGGAGCTGTTCGTCATGTCCCGGTGGGCGGACGGGCCCGAGGACATCAGCGGCATTCTGGCCGAGGAGGCCCGCCGCCTCGTGCGGGATCGCTCGGCACGACACGAGAACAGTACGACCGGCATGAGGAGTTCCTGATGAGCGACCTGCGACAGATTCCCCTGGTGTGCTTTCCGCACGCCGGTGCGGGCGCCCTGTACTACGGAAAGTGGCGGCACACCTTCCAGGACGGCATCGACCTGCGCATCGTCGAGTACCCGTTCCGGGAGCGCCGGCTGCGCACGCCCATGCCCTCCTCGGTGGAGCTGCTGGCGGGAGAGATCTTCGCCGAGTTCGCCGATGTGTTCCGGGGCCCGTACGCCGTCTGGGGCCACAGCATGGGCAGCATCATCGGCTACGAGGTCGCGAAGCTCTGCCAGGAGCGCCTGGACAACCCCCCTCTGGTGTACTTCGGTTCGGGCTCCTCGGCGCCGAGTGGCTCCCGCTTCACCCGGGTACGGGACCTCGACTCGACGGCGGGCTTCAACGACGTGCTGCGACGGTACGGGGGCGTCGGCGAGGAGATCCTGCGGGATGCCGGTTTCGTGAAGTACATCGCACCGGTCATCGAGGCGGACCTACGGCTGATGGGCGGCTACGTGGACACGGCGAGGGAGAAGCTGCGGTGCCCGATCGTCCTCATGCAGGGCCGGGAGGACGCGGTCACCTCGGGCCCCTGGGCGGAGTACACGGATGCGCCGCTGGAGGTGTTCGAGTACGACGGCGGGCACTTCTTCCACGACGCGCACCGGGCGGAGATGGCGGGCCTCATGGAGTCCCGGATCCAGACGCGTTGGCAACTCACCTCCGCCTCCGACGACTTCGACCTCCCGACGCCTCCGACCGCTGCCCCCGGACGCCGGTGACCCGATGTCGACGGTCCTGGTCTTCGACATAGACCGGCTCCCGGACGACGGTACGGCCCGCTTCAGGCGGGCCGTACCGGCCGACCGGCGGGGACGCGCGGACAACTTCCACTTCCCCGACGACCGCAAGCGGTGCCTGGCCGCAGGGGTCCTGCTGCGCTACGCACTGCTCGTCGGCCACGGGCTGCGGGAGCACGAACTGCACCTGTCCCGGAACAAGTTCGGCAAGCCCTGTCTGACCCACCGCCCCGACCTGCACTTCAACCTGTCGCACGCCGGCAGGTGGGTGGTGTGCGCGACGAGCGGCACGCGGATCGGTGTGGACATCGAACACGTCGCCGCGGGAACCCGCGACATCGCCCACCGGTTCGCCCCCGACGAACACGCCTACGTCGCAGCCGCACCGCCCGCGGAGCGGGCCCGGCGCCTGATCCAGGTCTGGACACGGAAGGAGAGCTACCTCAAGTGTGTGGGCAGGGGCCTGACCACACCCCTGAACTCCTTCAGCACCCACCCCTCCAACCCGTCTCCGAGCCCGGGCCTCTTCTTGAAGCAGATCCCCCACGACGACGACTACTGGCTGGCCGAGTGCAGCGAGGACGACAGCCCCATCGACCTCCGGCACACCACGACCGAGGCTCTCCTGGCGGTCTGCTGACCGGGAGACGGGGCGACCGGAGGTCAGGGGCCCTTCGCGGCGGCCCGAAAGCGGCGTGACCACACGGCATGCCGTTGCCCAGCAGCAGCTCCGCCTTCCCGAACTGCCAGCACGCTGAGGAATTGACCGAGCGTAACCTCACACGAACAAGGTCGCCATCGAGGCATGGTTCAAGGGGCCTCCGCCGGAGACGTCATGTCGTCCTACGACAAGGTGCCGAGCGGCAAGACCAGTGGCCGCGGCGTGAGCAAGCAGCCGGTAGATCCCCGCAACCCGTTGTCCGGGTACAAGTAGGGCGGCTTCAAAGCCCAGGTGTACGACGTGAGCGGCGTCGACACGCATATCAGCTACGACAGCAACCGCAACCCTCCCTTCACTGTCATGACGTCGATGCCCTCCACGTCCTGGCGGAAGCCGAGAAAGGCCAGCACCACATGTCCATCGACCGGACGTCCTGGGAAGCCGCGGTACGCCACTTGTACGAGGACGCGTACCCGTACGACGCCACGGGCCCGCGTCGCCACGAGAACTGGGTCCTGGACGTCCTTGCTCTGATGGCACGGGCCCCGGACCCCCGCGGCTGGACCGGTCTCGATGACGCGGCTCAGAACCCGGAGCGCGAGGCGTCCCCCACCTACCCCTTCGTCGCCCACCCGCCGGAGTTCATTGCGCGCCGGCTCCAGGAGATCGATCGGGACAGTGCCGAGAACCTGCTGCTCGCCCTTACGGACGACGGCTGCACCCTGTCCAACCTGAGTCGCTTCACCGAAAGCGAGCACGTGCTCCGGACGATGGCGCTCACGATCCTCGAACGCTACGGAGACTCCGCCCTTTTCGTCACCAACGTCAACAAGCCCGGTCACGTGAGCGAAACGCTCGACTTCACGTCGTCGAGCTGGGCGTACAGCCCGCTGAGTGTGTACTCGGAGGACTACGGTCTGATCGTCGTATCGGACATCGAGGTAGGCATGTTCTGGAACTTCGCCGACTACTGATCCGCCTGCCACCCGTGGGAGCTCGGCTCCTGAGGAGGCAATTTTGGAGGGTGCCCCGTGCTGACCCGATCCGTCTCCGATTCCGACCGGGAGACTTACCGGTGGACCGCCCAGCAGGTGGGCCCGCCAACGAACAGGCCGTCCACCGCTGGCTCGCCCAGAACACCAGGACACCGGCAAGCTCGTCGGCTCGCCGGTCCTGGCCGCGGAGGGGCAATCGCTTCCGCTGTCCTCCATCGTCGTGGTCGAAGTCAAGCGGCCGATGCGCAATGACGCCTCGGAGGACAAGGACCCCATCCAGCAGCGCCTGGACTACGTCAAGCGTGTGCGCGCCGACGGAGTGAAGACCGCGCTCGGGCGGCCGATCCCCCCTACGCGTGAAGCGCCTGCCTTCTGCTACGTCCTCGCCGATCCGACGAAGACGATGGTGGACAGATGCGTGTACGCGACTCTGCGGCCCACCCACGACGGCATGGGCTACTTCGGTGTCAACGAACCACCCCCTGGGCTGCGAAGGCAGCCTCGACGACCAGCTCATGCAGGACGCCCCCTCTCCGGAGGCCCGCTGGCTGGGGCTACGCGGCCTTCGACCTACGCCGCCAAACGGCATGCTCCAGCCCGCCTTTGTCGTGCCCGAGAAGCGCGGCGGCTTCCTCATATACGGCGCGCAACTCGTCGTATGGGAGGTACGGAACACCAGCATCCACGGCGAAGGCGCGAAGATGCACGTCAACGGCGACGTGCGAACGGCCGACGAGATTGCCCATGTAGTCGATGCTCTTCGGACCCACTCCCTTCACCGTGCGCAGAGCGGCGCGATTGGCCTGATGATCGAGCCAGGCGTGAAGGTCCTCGCGGGTATCGACCCCGTCGGCAGCGAGGAGGTCGGTGATGGCGTGAGCCGTCGCGACCTTCCGTGCGTGGTTGAACTTCATGGCCACGGCAAGGTCTTCCCTGACGAGCCGGCGCTGGAATCCGCGGACTGTTCTTGCATCAGCCCAGCTCAGTTGCAAATGGAGGAGCCGCGGTCGGAGAGTCCTCTCGTAGTTGCACCGTGGCTGGAAACTGACGTCGCAGATGACAGCACCCATGTGGGTCCATCCGCCGGGCTGGAGAAACGGTCCGCTGCCAAGGAATTGTCGAACGTGGTCGGCGAGGCGTTGGGCAGGGCCGGAGGCGAGCATGGGTCAAGGATGGCACTGCCGTCCGGCAAGCTGGTGGGAAAGTTCAAAACTCTCGAATGGATGGAGCAGGGGCCGTTCCATCGGGCAGCTCCCTCCATTATGGGAAGGCTTGCCATCTCGGCTACCGGGTCGCCGTCGAGACCGGGGCGAGGCGGAATAGGCACTGGACCGTGTTGAACTCGATCACCTCGGCGACGAAACGGAACTTGTCGCCAGCTGCAATGGTGGCAGGGACCTCCTTGCCGGTCAGGTGGAGGTTGCCGGTGTTGACGTCCTCGTACCTGAAGTTCGGACCGTCCGTCGTCTGCGGCCCCTTGTCGCCCGGGCCGAGAAGGAGGTCGTAGCGGGTCCGGTCATCCGCGTGGGCCGCCATGTGCCTGATTGACCCGTCGAAGGCGACCGTCTGCCCCTCGTGCTTGGTTGCGAAGTTCACGTTCGCTTCGCCACACGGATCCGCCTTCAACAACGATGCGAACTCGGGACTGTTCTGCGCCGTGATCACCTCGGCGGTGGTCGGCTCGTTTGCGGGCGGGCCGGCGGGCGAGGCGGAACTCGTCCGCGTGCCGGCCGCGCGCGAGCAGAAGTGGCTGCTTGAGCAGGGCGCGGGCGGCCTTGCGCAGCTCGGCGGCATGCTGGCCGTCCAGGACTTCGGCGAGTGGTGTGGTCATCGTCGGGGTTCTCCGACCGTCGGGCGGTCTCCGCCCACCAGGCGGTCTCCGTCCGTCAGGTCGAGGATTTCGATGAGGTGTTCCGGGCCACTGAAGACTCCGCCGGGGGTACGGACCTCGGCGGTCGTACCGTCGGCGAGTGCGGTGAGTCTGATCTCCATGGAGCCGTCGTTGCTGGTCGCGGTGGTGTGCCGCATACCGGGCCGCCATGTGGCCAGGGCGTCCCCGAGCAGCTGGAGAAACAGCCCGAAGGAGTCTGGGTCGAGGTCGCCGAGGGCGGACAGACGCGTGACGCCTTCGGTGACGAGCCGGGCGCGGGCGGCGGTCGTCTCGGCGGCCTGCTTGGCGGCGGTCTCGGCGAGCGAGCGCCGCAGCTCCTCCCGGTCCTCGACCTTGCGGGGCTTTCCGCGCCGCTCGTAGCTGCCGGTGCGGCGCAACTGCGGGCTGATACGCAACGGCTCGGCCTGGGCCCACGGAGTGGCGGCCGGGACGGGCCTCGCCGCCCGGGCGGCGAGGGTGTCGGCGTCGACGGTGAGGTGCCGGGCCGGATAGAGGCCGAAAGCGGCCCGCCACAGCCGGTGCCGGGCATCGTCGTCGGGCGCCTCGGCAAACCAGCGCGCCAGCGTACGGAAGTCGGCCGACCGGTCGGAGCGGCCGGCCCGGCGCTCGTTCAGCGCTCGTACGACGGCGAGGAGCTGGGGAATCGCGCCGAGTGCCCGGCCACGCAGGAGCCTGGCCTGCGATTCGCGCCCGTCCCTGCTGATGAACCACGCGCCGAGCCCCGACCAGCGGGCGGCCCACCGCTCGTACATCTCCCGCTCCGCGTTCGCGGCATCCTCCGGCGAGGCGTCGACGGCTTCCCGTCCGGCGGCTGCGCGAAGCAGGGGCTCCACCCTCCCGTCCTCTTCCAGCTCCAGGATCAGCCGCGCGATCCGTCCGCCCAGCGTGATCAGGTCCTGGATGAACCGCTCCAGGTACTGGATGAGCCGGTCCTTGTACGCGAGGAAGACCGCCTCTTCGACATCGTGCAGGTCGATGGTCTGCTGGAGCGATCCCATGAAGGCCCGGGCGTTGTCGGCGAGCGCGGCGAACCGGCTGGCCAGCGCGTCGAGCGCCAGATGCGCTTTGGCCGGATCCGGCGGCTCCTCGGCAGCCAGGACGACAAGCGCGCGAAGCTGGGTGACGATGTCGTGCAGGGCCACGGCCTGGAGGGCACCGCGCCGCCCGAGCGCCTCGTCATAGGCGGACAACGCCTCCTCGGCGGCCTCCCCCTCCCTCGTGAGCTGGTAGATGAACCGCTTCCGGTAGAAGTCCTCGACCGCGGTCACCCGGGCGGTATCGGGGTCCGCCCGCAGATTGCCCCAGCCGACGAGCCTGTCGAGCGCGCCGACGACGGCGTCCGGCTCGGCGGGACGGACATCCGCCGGCAGCGCGGTGTGCACGTCCTCAGGCCGCAGGTGGACCGCGAACCGCTCCTTGGCCGTCAGGAACGTCCGCATCACGTGGCGGTAGAGCGGGGTGTTCGGCACCGTGAGATGAGCGAAGGGGCCGAAGCCCGACGGCTCGGGAGGGGGGCCGGCGGAAGCACCGGGGGCGGTGACAGTCATCGCCGCCATTGTTCCTGAGGCGCGGCAACCTCGGAAAGAGACCGAAATATCCGGCCGATTCACCCCGTTCTGACCGGTTCAGAATGTCAGGACGAAGCCGGAGAAGGGGTGTCTCCCGACCGCCCGCGGGCTGTATCCGTCCGGGGCAAGGGTGACCTGCCCCGAACGGGACCTGCTGTCGGATACCGCCGATACCCTTGGCTGTAGGCGCACGACTGCCGACCGCACGCGCGCGGCCATCGCACAGCCTTCGGCAGACCTTCGAGGTGGGGACCAGAGTGAACGCAACGCCGCTGAGCCCGGACGATCCGGCCGAGCTGGGCGGGTTCACGCTGTTGGGACGGATCGGCCACGGTGGCATGGGCCAGGTCTACCTCGGCGAGTCCGCTGCCGGTGAGTCCGTCGCGGTGAAGGTCATCAAACCCACGGTCGTCGATTCGGAGACCCGGCAGCGGTTCGCCCAGGAGATCGAGGTCCTCAAGACGATCTGGGGACCGCGCGTCGCCGCGTTCGTGAAGGCCGACACGGAGTCGGAGCAGCCGTGGCTCGCGACCGAGTACGTGGAGGGCCCCGACCTGCGCCGGCTCCTCGACACCCGGGGTGTTCTGTCGCCTCTGGCCGCCGCTTCGCTCGGAGCGACCCTTGCCGAGGCACTGGCCGGAGTCCACAGCCAAGGGCTGCTCCACCGGGACCTCAAGCCGGCGAACGTCCTGCTCGGCCCGAACGGCCCCAAGATCATCGACTTCGGCCTCGCCGTCTTCGCCGAGTCCAGCGCCTCCCTCACCGCGCCCAACATGGTGATGGGAACCCCCGCCTGCATGTCTCCGGAGCAGGCGAACGGGGAGAAGCCGCTGACGGCCCCGGTGGACGTGTACGCACTCGGGGCGGTGCTGCTCTTCATGACCACCGGCCACTATCCGTACCAGGCCGACCACGTGCAGGTGCTGTTCAGCCACATCGTCAACCCCGAGAAGGCCCCCGACCTGTCGGGAGCCCCCGAGGAACTGGTCGGTCTCCTCTCGTCCATGCTCCGGTACGCGCAACACGACCGTCCGACGATGGACGAGGTCGTCACCGAGTGCGTGGCGGTCATCAAGGCAAACGGGGCGACCGTGGCCCAGGCCCGACGGCAGCTGGCCTCCCTCGCCAAGGTCGCGTACGCACCACCGGCCCCCTCCCCCGTACCGGCTCCGGCTCCGCCGCCCACCGACGCCGAGGCCTTCTCCGAAGTGCCGACTCTCCCGGCCCCGAACCCGGCGGCCACGGCGCCGACCATCCCACTGCCGCAGCCGTCCGCCACCCCCG
>NZ_QWFA01000206.1 GCF_003501885.1 Streptomyces globisporus | reverse complement strand
TGCCCGCTGATCCGCGACGCGGTGGCGTTCTGACGCACCGTGGGCGGCGCGGCGGATGCGGGCCGCCCTGCGGTTCGGGCCCGTTGCCCGGCCCGGCCTGCCGACGGTGTCTCTCGGCGTCGCGCGAGCGTCAGGACGTCTCGCAGCGCCTGCCCGCCGGAGCCTTCAGCCCCAGTCTGATGGCGTGCCCCGCGTTGACGCCGTACGCGATGTCCCGCAGCAGGTTCCAGGCTTTGTACAGCAGCGTTCGCATCAGGCATCTCCCTGAGGTCGCGCCCGGGTCCGGGCAACGGGAAAGCTCCTGAGGTGAAGTATACATACCTGTTTAGCAACATCCAGGGAGAAGGCCGTCCTCCCAGGTCAGGAGAGGTTGGCGAGACGCGGTTCCGCGGTTCGCGCCGCGTCGGGGCCGTAGGCGCGCTCGATGCGCGCGATCAGCTCGGCCGGGACCGGCTTGTACTCCTGGGTGCCGATCGCTTCGAGCACCGTGGTGGCCAGCGCGCAGCCCAGCCGCGCCGCCTGCTCCTGCGGCCACCCCCACGCCGTACCGGCGAGGAAGCCCGAGCGGAAGGCGTCTCCCGCGCCGGTGGGATCGGCGATCCGCTCCGCGGGCACGGCCGGGACCCGCTGCTCGGGTGCGCCGCCCCGGGCCAGGGCGACGCCTTCCGCGCCCAGGGTCGTGATCCAGGTGCCGACGCGGCCGAGGAGATCGGCCTTGGACCATCCGGTGCGTTCGACGAGCAGTGCCTCCTCGTACTCGTTGGTGAACAGCCACCGCGCCCCGTCGACCAGCTGACGCGCCTGGTCGCGGCCGAGGCGGGCCAACTGCTGCGAGGGATCGGCCGCTACGGGGATGCCGAGGCGGTGGGCGGTGGNACCGACGACGCCGGCGGCAGGTCCGCGAGGCCCGCCAGGTCGATCCGGCGGGCCTCGGCCATGGCGCCGGCGTAGAAGGTGGCGATCTGGTTCTGGTCCTCGTCGGTGGTGCAGACGAACCGCGCGGTGTGCAGGGACCCGCTGACCCGGACGGCGGAGGTGTCCACGCCGTGCGATCGCAGCCAGGCGCCGTACTCCGCGAAGTCCGCTCCTGCGGCGCCGACGAGAGTCGGCTCCAGTCCCAACAGGCCCAGCCCGAAGCAGATGTTGGCGCCGACACCTCCCCTGCGCACCTCCAGGGCGTCGGCGAGGAACGACAGGGACACCCGCTCCAGCTGTTCCTTGATCAGTTGTTCGGCGAAGCGGCCGGGGAAGGTCAGCAGATGGTCGGTCGCGATGGACCCGGTGACGGCGATACGCACGGACAGGGCTCCTCGAAGCTGTGGCGGGTGGAAGACGCGGCGAGGGAGGGAGAGTGCGGCGTCGACCGGGCCCGGTGCCCTCAGCCGGCCGTGACCGCCGCGCGCAGGGCGTCGGCACGGTCGGTTCGTTCCCAGGTGAACTCGGCCAACTCGCGGCCGAAGTGGCCGTAGGCGGCGGTTCGGGCGTAGATGGGCCGCAGCAGGTCGAGATCCCGGATGATCGCGGCCGGACGGAGGTCGAAGACCTGCCGGACGGCTGACTCGATCCTGGCCACGGCGACCGTGTTGGTGCCGAAGGTCTCGACCAGCAGCCCTACCGGTTCGGCCTTTCCGATGGCATAGGCGACCTGGGTCTCGCAGCGTGCCGCGAGACCCGCCGCGACGACGTTCTTGGCGACCCAGCGCATCGCGTAGGCCGCTGAACGGTCCACCTTGGAGGGGTCCTTGCCGGAGAAGGCGCCACCACCGTGGCGGGCCATGCCCCCGTACGTATCGATGATGATCTTACGTCCGGTGAGGCCCGCGTCGCCCATCGGTCCGCCGATCTCGAAGCGGCCGGTCGGGTTGGTCAGCAGGCGGTACTCGTCCGTCTCCACCTTGATGCCGTCCTCCGCCAGCCCGGTGAGCACATGCTCGACGACGTGCTCGCGGATGTCGGGGGCGAGAACGCCGTCCAGGTCGATGTCGCCGGCGTGCTGCGAGGAGACCACCACGGTGTCCAGCCGGACCGGGCGGCTTCCGGCGTACTCCACCGTGACCTGGGTCTTCCCGTCCGGTCGGAGATAGGGGACGATGCCCTCCTTGCGGACCTCCGCCAGCCTTCGGGAGAGGCGGTGGGCCAGCTCGATCGGCAACGGCATGAGGCCGGGCGTCTCGGCGGTCGCGTATCCGAACATCAGGCCCTGGTCACCCGCGCCTTGTTCGCCGAGCTCGTCCTCCTCGCCCTCCACCCTCCTCTCGTACGCCGAGTCGACGCCCCGCGCGATGTCCGGCGACTGCGCGCCGATCGACACCGACACACCGCAGGACGCCCCGTCGAAGCCTTTGGCGGACGAGTCGTACCCGATGTCGAGAATCTTCTGCCGCACCAGGTTCGCGATGTCGACGTAGGCGGTGGTCGACACCTCGCCCGCGATATGGACCTGGCCGGTGGTGATCAGTGTCTCGACCGCGACGCGTGAGGAGGGGTCGCGGCTGAGCAGTGCGTCGAGAACGGTGTCGCTTATCTGGTCGGCGATCTTGTCGGGGTGCCCCTCGGTCACGGACTCCGAGGTGAAGAGGGTGCGGGACATGGGCGCTCCAGAGACGTGGCGGGATGAGGACGGCGGCGCCGGCCGGCCGTTACGACGTGGTGGTGTTCTTGCGGAACACCCAGTAGTCGGCGCCCTCTTCGGCGATGTAGCCCGCGTCCGGCATCGTGAACCGGAGCGTGGCGAGCGCCGCGACCTCCGGTGACAGCGCGAACTTCTCGAAGCCGGTCTCCGTGGCGTAGGAGCCCCGGGTGGAGACCAGGATCAGCCCGCCCGGCCTGGCGTACTCGATCAGGGTCAGCAGCGCCGGCGGCCGTACGTGGCCGAGGGTGAAGACCCCGCTGCTGACGACGATGCCGTACTGGGAGAGCCGGGCGTCCCGCTCCGGCACCGAGAGGTCCACACCGCCGTAGACCTTGCGGTAGGCGTTGGTCTTGCGGGCCTCGGCGGCCATGTTCTCGGAGAGGTCGACGCCGTCGATCTCGTACGGGCCCAGCGTCTTGAGGACGCTGCCGACGAGGCCGGTGCCGCAGCCGGCGTCGAATATCTCCGTGTCCGGTGTCCCGTAGGCCGAGGCGAGCAGGTGCACGAAGTTCGCGGCGACCCTCGGCGCGATCCATTTCTGGTCGGCGAGGTCCGCGTCGTAGCCCGTCGCCCAGTTCTCGTAGTAGTTCTTCAGCCCGGGGGCGTCCCCGAAGAAGACGTGCGACTGCTTGATGTTCGTGAACGAGCTGCTCATGGAATGACCTCTCTGTCAGGTAGGGGCAGGTACTTCTGACGTGTCCGCCTTCTTGTCGCCGGCGCCCTCCGCATCCCCGCTGCCGCGTATGCGCAGTCGGGAGTTCTTCACGTCGAAGAGCATGTAGACGGCGATGCCCGCGAGGACGAAGAGCGCTCCGGTCACTTCCGACCAGGTGGGCAGGCGGTTCTCCACGGGAAGGCTGAGGACGGCACCGAAGATGGTCTCCGTGGCGAGCAGCGGGCCGACGAGGGGGACGGGAATCCCCTGCGCGGCCTTCACCCAGATCAGGGTCCCCCACCACGAGGCGATGACTCCGAGGAACACACACCACGCGACGATCTTGAACAGCGGATACGGCTCGAACGTCTCGGGGGGAGTCGAGGCGATGGCGAAGGGCAGCAGCACCATCGAGGCGCCGCCGGCCCCCATGGCCACGAGTCCCGCCCAGAGGGTGGGGTCGGGCTTGGTCTCCCAGGTGCGCTGCGACTGGGCGTTGCGGACCACGAAGTAGGACCAGGTCAGCATGGCGCCGATCGCGAGCAGGATCGCGAAGATCGAGTCGTTGGCGCCTTCGAGGTCCTTCCCCGAGATGAGGTCCGAGACGCTGAGCAGTCCCAGACCGACGATGATCAGGACCACGGGAGCGATGAGCTCGCGCCAGGGCATGCGCTTCTCTGCGAAGTTTCCGGCCACCGCGATGGTGATGGGCGACGATCCGACGACGACGGCCGTGATGAATCCGCTGTCCATGGTCGCCGAGTACGAGACGCAGACGTAGAAGATGAAGTAGCCGACGAAACCGATCCACAGGCCGAAGAAGATTCTCCGCCCGGGCATCAGCTTCAACTGCTTCCGGCCCCTCCACAGGATGTAGAGGCCGCAGAGACCGAACAGGGAATAGCGCCCGGTGACCAGGAGCAGTTCACTCGCGGGTTGCACCGCGGCCGGGGCAACGAAGGCGAAAGCCCACAGGAGGGCGGCCGTCAGTGCGGCGATGACGTTCTTCGGCGTGCTTCCCATTACAGATTGCTGTTCCGTTCGGAGGTGTACCCGGCGCTGAATCCGTTCTCCTTCAGCCAGCTCGGGTTGTAGATCTTCGACAGGTACTTGCTCCCGCTGTCCGGGAGCACGGTGGCGACGACGGCCGGTCCCTTCAGCGAGCGGGCCACGCGCACGGCGCCCCAGACGTTGGCGCCGGACGTCCCACCGCAGACGAGACCCTCGCGCCGCGCCAGGTGGTGGCACGCGGTGAAGGCGTCGGCGTCGGTGAACCGCATGACGTCGTCGATGACCGAGAAGTCCATGCATTCGGCGAGGTGGTCCTCGCCGACGCCCTCGACGAAGTACGGGGCGATCTCGGTGGGGTCGACCACCCCGTCGTGGAAGTAGCGGTGGTAGACGGAGCCGACCGGGTCCAGCAGCACGGAGGTGACGGCCGGATTCCGTTCCTTCAGGAAGCGGGAGACCCCGGAGATCGTCCCGCCGGTGCTGCCCGAGGCGACGAACGCCGTCACGGAATCGCCGAGCGCATCCCAGATCTCCGGACCCGTGGAACGGAAGTGCGCCTCGGCGTTGAGGGGGTTGTCGTACTGGTTCAGCATGAACGAGCCCGGTGTCTCGGCGTGGATGCGCCGGGCGCAGGTCACGTAGTGCTTCGCCGAGCCGGGAGCGGCCGAGGTCGGGCAGACGACGACCTCGGCGCCCAGGGCACGCAGGGCGTCACGCTTCTCGTCGCTGACCTTGTCCGGCATCGTGAGGATGGCGCGGTACCCACGTGTGGCCGCGAGCATGGCGATCGCCGCGCCCGTGTTCCCCGAGGTGTTCTCGACGATCGTCCCGCCGGGCCGGAGCAGGCCGCGTCGCTCGGCGTCGGCCAGGATGTAACTGACCATGCGGTCCTTGATGCTGCCGCCCGGATTCAGGAATTCGAGCTTGGCGAAAAGGCGAACGCCGGAGGGAACATCGAACGTGGTCAGTTCCACCAGAGGTGTCTTTCCGATGATCGACTGAACATTCATTCCGAGTCCTTACGTCAGCGGCGTCGGGCAGGTGACGGGGTTTCGGGCCG
The DNA here is from genome assembly GCF_003501885.1 of Streptomyces globisporus. Classification (GTDB taxonomy): domain Bacteria; phylum Actinomycetota; class Actinomycetes; order Streptomycetales; family Streptomycetaceae; genus Streptomyces; species Streptomyces globisporus_D. The sequence continues at coordinate 10,542 of NZ_QWFA01000206.1, read as the reverse complement.
GCGGACGACCGGTCGCCACGCTCCGGGATCAGAGAGCTGATTCGGGGATTTTCACGGAGTCGAGGATGGCGACGGTGTGACCGACCCTCTCGCCCCTTTCCACCCGGGCGAGGGCATCCACCGCCGATATCTCGTGAGGCGCGAGCTCCTTCTCCAGCTGGAGGGCCTGCGCGCCGGCGGCCGCCACCGTGAGTCCGGCGAAAGCCTCTCGCAACACGTCTACCGGGTAGAAATGGAAGGGCCCGAGCCCTTCCCGCTCCCACCGGGCGTAGCCGCCGACGACGTCCAGCGGCTCGGACTGGATCTTCCAGGTGTAGGTCAGGATGCCGCCGTTGTATCCGGCGGCACTGGACAGCGCCAGGATCTCCGACAGCGGCACCCGCGCCCCGATCGACGAGAGCACCCGGCCCCCGACCCGGAGGACCGGGTGTGCCTGCTGCAGGGCGAGGTAGTGCAGGGTGACCAGGTTCTTCTCGGCGAAGCCGGGGATCTCCTCACTCCGCTCCCCGATGAACGTCGAACTCGTCTGGCCGTCGTCGAGGTCACCGACGCCCGCCATGGGGATGTTGGGGAGGTTCTCGTAGACGACGTCCACCTGCGCGACCTTGCCGGCGAGCGGCGCGAGGATGTCCCCGGCGCCTCCGACCAGTTCGACGTCCCGGGCGAGGAGGTTGCCGCGTATGTTCTGCCGCGCATGCTCGAGAACGTCCTCGTGCAGGTCCGTGAAGCCCACCGACCGCGAGCGGAGGATCTCCACGGCGGCCAGGACGTCCAGGCCGGCCCCGGTGCCGATGGTGCAGAACTTCGGGGCGAGGAACCCCATCCGGGCAAGGGTCTTGAACGCGGGCACGGCGACGCTGGCGACCCAGTCCGCGCGCGGATCGTCCGCCTTCGGCAGGTAGGAGTGATCCGACAGCTTGATTTCCACGGATGACTTGATCCGTTCGGGCTTTCCGATCTGGAAGAACTCGCTCGGGGACACAACCAGTTCCGCGGTGTTGATACGTGAACCCATCTCAGCCTCCTGCGACATGGCGAAAGCTCTGCCGGTACAAAGAATTCCGGCCGGCACCCGGAGAAATGAACGGTGCGCCGGACAGCACCCCTACGAGACGTTGTTCATCCCATGAAGGCGTTCTCACTATCGCGCCGTTCCGGAATCCGTGTACAGGGCACCCCTGTTGCCACTCGACTGGCAACAGCAGCATCACCGAACCACCCACCAGCAGATGGAGGAGGCCCTTTCCGGCCACCCGGCGGGACGCCGTTGACACGTCGAGAAGGGACTCCCTAGCCTGTAGCTATACCGGTTGGTATAGCCCCTCTCCTCGGTCCGAGGGAGGGGCGCGTGCCAGCCGTCTGTCCGGCCAGGTGCCCGAACGGTCCCTGGACATCACCGCCATGACAGCGAGGGGGAAGTCCGTGAAGCCCGTACGGGTCCACGAGGACGTCGAACTGCACCGTGCACGGGTGCTGCTCGCCTGTCGGTCGCTGGACCGGTCCGGTCCACCGGGAGAGGCATCCGGCTGCGTCTCGATCCGGTCGGGCGAGGCCCTCGTCATCTCGACCGGCGGGATGGACGGGGAGTCGCCGGGGGCTGACCCGGATGCCGTGCTGATCGACCCGGAGGAGGGGCTGCCCCTGCTCGGGGAGTCCGCCTGGCCTCCCCCCGGGACACCGGTGCATCTCGCCATCCACCGGCGGGTTCCGGGCGGCGGAGCCGTGATCCACACGTGCGAGCCCACCACCGTGTCACTGGCGGAGCTGGTCGCCGCGGCCCCCTCCACCGGCGCGACGGTGCTGAGGGTCGCCCCCGATCGGCGGGTCATGCCCGGGCGGGACGAAGTGGCCGGCCTGGAGATGCTCATGGGCCTCTCCGGCCACGAGGCCGCCGTCCTGTTCGACGGCCGGGGTGTCTTCACCTGGGGCCGGAGCCCGGACGAGGCGCTGAGCAAGCTGGAGCGGATCAGGACGCTCGGTCGCACCCTGGCACCGACGGCCCCCGTCGGCCCGGAGGAGACCGAGGGGAAGACCTGGTGACGTTGCTCCAGGTCATGGCGGCCTGCGACCCCGGTGCGATACGGCTGCGGTCGGAGGACCCGGAGGTCATCCGCGCCCAATTGCTGAGGATCGGGGTGCGTTTCTCCCGATGGCGCGCCGCCCGGCGGATTCCCGTCGACGCGGACGACGCGACGATCCTCAACGCCTACCGGAGCCACATCGACCATGTGAGCGCCGAGAACGGCTACCGGGTGGTCGACATCAGACGCCTCACGCCGGCGCCGGCCGGCCCAGGGCAGCGGCGCTCACGGGCGAACCGCGAGAAGTTCCGTCGGCGCCATCTGCACGAGGAGGATGTGGTGCGCTTCGTCGTGGGGGGAGTCGGCTGTCATTACCTCCACGCCGCGGGCCAGGTGTACGCACTGGTCTGCACCGCCGGGGACCTGCTTTCGGTGCCCAGCCGCACGGGGCACTGGTTCGACGCCGGAGCCGACCCCCTCTACACGTCCGTCCGCTTCCTTCGTGCGGGCGAACGGTCCGGTGTCCGATTCCAACCGGGCGACACGGCCGCCCGGTTCCCGACGCTCGACGATCTTCTGGCGCTGCCCTGAGCGGCAGTCCCCCCACTCGGCTGACCTCCGTCGCCCACGAATCACGGCGCGGTCATGCGACTTCAGGGAGTTCGCAGTGCTACGGAATTCAGTACAGGACAGCACAGGAAACCGACCGGACCCACGTGGCTCCGACCGTCCGAACGGTACCGAATCGCCCGGGACGTTCGGCTGCTTGCTCCGGACCCAGCGCGAGCGGCGCGGGCTCTCCCTCACGCAGCTCGCCACCCTGGTGCACTTCAACCGGGGACATCTCAGCAAGGTGGAGAACGGCAAGCGCACGCCGTCGGTGGTCCTCGCGGCGGCCTGCGACCGGGTGCTGGATTCCGGGAGCAGGTTCACGGCCATCGCGACGGCGCTCGAAGCCGCTGCCCGGCCGAGCCCCGGATGGGTCCATCCGGCGCAACTGCCGGCGACCAAGCGCCACTTCACCGGCAGACAGCGCCATCTGGACCAGCTGAACGAGTGGCTGTGCGACGACCGGTCCCTCGCCCTGCCCGTCGCGGTGATCAACGGTCCGCCGGGCGTGGGGAAGACCGCCCTGGCAGTCGAGTGGGCACATCAGGCGGTCCGCGACGGCCGCTTCGCCGACGGGCAGTTCTTCGTCGACCTCGAAGGCCCGGAGCCGGGAGACGCGGCCGACCCGTTCGACGTGCTGGGGCACCTTCTCCACGCGGTGGGCGTGCCCGGTGAGCGGCTGCCGGCCGACCTGCACCAGCGAGCCGCCACCTTCCGCTCCTATCTGCACGGGCGCCAGGTGCTGCTGGTCCTCGACAACGCCGCCGACGCCCAGCAGGTGCAGCATCTGCTGCCCGGCTCGCCGGGCAGCGCCGTCGTGGTGACCAGCCGTTCGCGCCTGCCCGGACTGCTGTCCCGAGTGGACGCGGCCACCCTGCCGATGATGGAGCTGTGCCGTCCGGAGGCCGCCGAACTGCTCCGCGCCATGATCGGCGACGCGCGCGCGGACGCCGACCCCGCCGCACTGACGGTGCTGGCGGAACGGTGTGGACGGCTGCCCCTGGCCCTGGTGCTGGCGGCGGAGAACATCGTGAGCTGCCAGCACCCCAGCGCCGACCGACTGGCCGCGGAGCTCAAGGCGGAGGAAGCCCGGCTGGCCCTGGCCGAAGGAGACGTGGCCCTGCGCCACACGTTCGACACGTCCTACCGGGCTCTCGACGAGCCGAGCGCACGGATATTCCGGCTCCTGGGGCTGCTGCCCGGCCAGGTGATCGACGTCGCGGCCACCGCGGTGACCGCGGGGGTCAGCCATGACGAGGCCGTACGGCTGCTGCGCGATCTGGCGAGCGCCCATCTGATCCGTCGGCAGGACGAGCGTCACTACCTGATGCACGACCTCTTACGCGCCTACGCCGCGGATCTCTCCCGGCGACTGGACGGCGCCACGGCATCCGCACGGAAGGAGGACCGGGCGCGGGCCGAGAAGGCGCTCGTCGCCTGACAGGTCCACCCCGGCCCCCGGCATCAGGCGGCGAGGGACCTCTCGATGAGGACGGCAGCCACTTCTTCCGCCCGACGCACGGCCTGGTCCACCGAGCCCATGGGCCCCGCGATGCAGGCTCCCTCGTGCAGGATGAGCACCTGGGCGGCCAGGTCGGCGGGCTCCTGGGCACCACCCTCCCGCGCGAGGTCCTCCAGGAAGGCGAGGAACCACGCCTTCTGGTCCCGCGCGACCTCCCGGGCCGGATGGTCCTCCGCCAGCTCCACGGACGCGTTGATGAACGCGCAGCCCCGCTTGTTCCGCTCGGTCGACCACTCCTGCAGAGCGCCGAACGTGGCGAGGATCCGGTCCCCCGGCGGTCCCTCGTGGCCGTTGACATGCTTGACCAGCGTGGACCTCCACAAGCCGTCCCGGGCCCGGAGGTAGGCGACGACGAGATCGTCCTTCGAGCCGAAGCAGTCGTAGAGCGTCTTCTTCGTGACGCCTGCCTGCTCCGCGATCGCCTCCACACCGACGGCTCGGATTCCGAGATCGTAGAAGAGCCGGGAGGCTGTTTCGAGGACCTTCACGCCGGCCGGCGTCAGATGGTGGGCACCACGACGCTTTGTCCTCGTAACGTGGGTTTCACTACTGATGGTCACCTGCCCAACGGTACACCCAGCGGTATACAGAAGGTAGCCTCCGCCAGGCGGGAATCGAACGCGGGTACCTGCGTGGTCGCCCCGTCGCGGCCCCGGCCCGCGCGTACGCCTCCTTCGGGCTCCGCGGCCTCCGCCTGCCCGGACAACGCCCTCGCTCGCCCCGGGACACGCCCTCGATCGGCCCCATCACGCCTCCGTGCCCCGTCGGCGGGCCAGCCTGCCGGGGATGGCGATCGCGCAGCGCGACGCCCGGGCGCGGAAAGGGGCGGGGAGATGACTCCGGCAAGCAGGATCGAGGTCGCCGTCTTCGATGTCCTCGGCACGATGGTCGATCAGCCGGGCGGGCTGCGGACCGCGATCCGCGAAGCGTTCCCGTCCGCGGACGAGGCGACCGCCGACCGGCTGCTCGCCGACTGGGAGGAGCACGTCGCCCGTGAACAGCGCCGCATCGCCGACGGCGAACGCCCCTACGCGGACTCCGCGGTCCTGGACCGCGAGGCGGTCGAGCGAGTGGCGGGCGATGCCGGGCTGACGGACCCCGACGCCCTGCGGCGTCTCGCCACGGCCGGTGAGCGTCTGGCCCCCTGGGAGGACTCCCTCACCGGCCTCGCCGCATTCGCGCGCCTGTTTCCGGTCGTCGGTCTCACGAACGCCAGTCGCGCGGTCCTGCTCCGCCTCAACGCCCACACCGGGCTGCGCTGGCATCAAGCGCTCTCGGCGGAGGACGCCCGCGCGTTCAAGCCGGGGAAGGCGGTCTACCAGCTCGCCCTCGACACCGCGGCCTGCCCGCCGGACCGTACGGTGATGATCGCCGCCCACGCCTGGGATCTCCGGGGCGCCCAGGCCCTGGGCATGCGCACGGCCTATGTGCACCGCCCCGGCGGGGACCCGCCGAAGGACACCGACCGCTTCGACTGGCGGGCGGGCGGTCTGGAGGAACTGGCCGCGGAACTGGCCCCGTTCGCCTAGGGCGTGTCCGGCCCTGATCCGCCGGACACGCCCTGGCGGGCGGAGGGACTCGCCCCCGGCACCCTCGACCCGGGCGACCATGCCGTGATCCACTGGGCCGGTGCCCGGGAGCCGCGAGCCGCTGCGGCGCCGCGCCGACGGGAAGCGGGAATGGGGAACATGGACATCGAAGCGTTACGCCGGGACACGCCGGGCACCGCGAACCGGCTCCACCTCAACAACGCGGGCGCGGGCCTGCTGTCCCGGGGCACGCTCCGGACCGTGACCGCGCATCTGGAGCTGGAGGCCGCGATCGGCGGCTACGAGGCCGCGGATCAGGAACGCGAACGGATCGATGCCGTCCATGAGCACATCGCCCGGCTGGTGGGCGGCCGGGCGGACGAGGTCGCGCTCTTCGACAACGCCACCCACGCCTGGAACGCCGCGTTCTACTCCATGGAGTTCAAGCCGGGCGACCGCATCCTGACCGGTCGCGCCGAGTACGGCAGCAACGTGCTGGCCTATCTGCAGACAGCCCGGCGGACCGGCGCCGAGGTCGTCGTCGTCCCCGACGACGACTCCGGCAGGCTCGACACCACCGCCCTGGCGAACCTGATCGACGACCGCTGCAAGCTGGTGGGCGTCACCCACGTGCCCACCAGCGGCGGCTTGGTCAACCCGGTCGCCGAGATCGGGCGCGTCACCCGTGCCGCCGGGGTTCCCTTCCTCCTCGACGCCACCCAGTCGGTCGGGCAGTTCCCCGTGGACGTCGCGGAGGTGGGCTGCGACATGCTCAGCGCCACCGGCCGCAAGTTCCTGCGCGGCCCGCGCGGCACGGGCTTCCTGTGGGTCCGCACCGAGGCGCTCGGCCACCTGGAGCCGCACGTGGCGGAGACGGCGTCGGCCACCTGGGACGGCGGGCGCGGATTCACCTGGCACGACGGGGCGCGGCGGTTCGAGACCTGGGAGGTCAGCTACGCCAACACCCTGGGTCTCGGCGCCGCCGTCCAGGAGGCCCTGGACCTCGGCATCGACGAGATCGGGCGGCGAGCATGTGCCCTCGGCGCCCGTCTGCGCGACGGTCTTGACGCCCTTCCCGGCGTCAGCACCCACGATCTCGGCACGCGACGGTGCGCCATCGTCACCTGCAAAGTCGACGGCATGACCGCGGCCGACACCGCGACCGCCTTGGCCGCGCAGGGCATCAACGTCAGCGTCACGAACCCGAAGCAGACCCAGTTCGACACCGAGAACCGGGGCGTCCACCCGTTGGTCCGGCTCTCACCGCACTACTACAACACCGAGGCCGAGATCGACCGTACCGTCGGAGTCCTCGCGGAACTCGCCACGGCGGGTGGGCGATCACGGTGACGGGGCCAGCCCGGAGAAGTCGGCCGGCAAGTTCGCCGCACCACGTTCCGGACTACCGTCCCCCGCGCGCCCGTTCCTTCGCCAGCCACGGGCCGAACTCGCTCTCCAGCACGAGCCGTCCCAGCTTGCGGTACTCCTGGAGCACCGCCGTGACGAGCTGGTCCATCGTCAGCGCGGCCCCCGACTCCGCCGCGAGGTAGGCGGCGGTCACCGCGCAGGCCCGGATCGAGCCGCCCGCGAGCTCGAAGCGGTCCGCGCAGAACTCCAGGTCGAGCGTGGCGTCGCGCGGGATCGCCGGGCCCAGGCAGCGGTCCCACAGGGCGAGGCGCTGGCGGGCGTCGGGCATCGGGAACTCCGCGATCACGTCGAGGCGGCGGGTGAACGCCTCGTCGAGGTTGGCCCGGAGGTTGGTGGTGAGCACGGCGATGCCGTCGAAGGACTCCATGCGCTGGAGCAGGTAGGCGGACTCCATGTTGGCGTGCTTGTCGCGGGAGTCGTTCACCTGGGAGCGCTTGCCGAAGATCGCGTCGGCCTCGTCGAACAGCAGGATGCCGTTGACGTCGGACGCCTCGACGAAGATGCGCTCCAGGTTCTTCTCGGTCTCCCCGATGTACTTGTCGACCACCGTGGACAGGTCGACGACGTAGAGCTCCATGCCCAGTTCGGCGGCGACCACCTCGGCGGACATGGTCTTCCCGGTGCCGGACTCCCCGGCGAACAGGGCGATGACGCCTCTCCCCCGGCCGCCGCCCGGCCGCATCCGCCACTGCCCGAGGACCGTCTCGCGGTGGCGGGCGCGCAGGGCGAGTTCGGCGAGCTGGGTGCGGGTGGCCGGGGGCAGCACCAGGTCGTCCCAGCCGACGCCGGGTTCGATGCGGCGGGCGAGCCGCTCCAGGCCCGCGCCGTTCTGGGCGCGGACCGCCGCCCGCAGATCCTCCGGAGTCACGGGGCGGGGCCCGAGGACGGCCAGGCGGGAGGCGACGGTCGCGGCCCGGCGCAGCTGTCCGGAGTCGAGCCGGTAGGCGGCGGCCGCCTCGACGAGCGCGTCGTCGGCGGTGGCGTGCGCGGCGGACAGGCCGACCGAGCGACCCGCGTCGGCGAGCGCCCGTCGCCACTGCCGCGCCATGCCGTCGGGGCCGGGCGGCGGGACGGTGACGGGCACCGGGCTCTCCGGGGTCCACAGCGGGTCCCAGTTCTTCTTCCCGTACGCGATCAGGGGCGTGGAGCCGAGCGCCGCGCAGAGGGACCCGAGCAGGCGGGCCCCCTCGGGGCGTTCGGGGGCGAGCGTTTCGAGCGGGCCGAGGACCACCCCGGCCCGGCCGAGGCGGGCCTCGGTCGCCAACGCCCGTACGATCGCGGCTGGTTCCGGCGCGGTGGCGAGCGCGGCGATGTCGACGACGAGCGCGCGCCGGCCTGCGGTGCGCAGCGCCTCGACCGCGAGGCCGCACGGGTCGCCGCCCCGGTCGAGCAGGTGGACCAGGCCGCTGCCGGTACTGAGGACGGCGGCGGCCCGGGGCACTCCGGGCCGCTCGTCCGGCTCCGGCGGCTGCTCGGCCTCCCGGACGATCCCGCACAGTCGGCCGTCGATCGCATCGTCGCCGAGGAGATGCGCGGTGACGCGGTCGGGTACGCGCAACAAACGGGAGAGCAGCGGCCGTTCGGTGTCTGCGAGCTCCAGCAGGCCGCCCTCGACAAGCGGCGAGGACGGCGAGAACCGGAAGCGGCCGGAGCCGGCGGCGGGCAGCCCGCACAGCTCCAGGGCCAGGCCGACGGTGGGCCGACGGCGGGTGAGGTCGTCGTTGAGGTAGCCGTACAGGCGCTCGAACCGGGTGTCGATGTCCGGGGCGAGGGCGACCAGCAGGAGGTCGACGTCCGGGGGGGCGAGGCCGAAGCGTTCGGCCAACTCACCGAGCCGGCCGCCGCTTTCCGCGCCGGGCGGCACCCCGTCCCCGTACGCCGGCACGGGCGTGAACGCGTCGCGGGTCTCCAGGATCCGGGCCGCGGCCTCGGGGGTGAGGTACTGCCCCCGGTAGGGGTCGTCGGGATCCGGGTCGAGCGCGCGACGGGCGACGACGGCTTCCCTGACCCGCTGCTCGACGCGGCCTAGCCGCTCCCAGAGCAACTCGATATCGCTCAACTCACGTGATTGGTTGAGCTGTTGTGCTGCCGGATTCATCGTGCGGCGTTCCCCCGCCTGCGTCGGCCGGGCGGCAGCCGCCGCTCCCGGGGTGCGGTGAAGCCCTGCCCGCCGGGGTCGGCCGCCCCGTCGTAGCGCAGACGGCGGCCGGGGTCGCCGGGGTCGCCGTCCACGTGCGGCGCGGTCTTCACGACGAGGCCCTCGGTGACCGGAGGTCCGGCGGCGGTGCGTTCGCCGGCCAGCGGGGCGAGGACCCGGAGGTCGATGGCGGCCTTCAGTTCGCCGCCGAGCGCGGACCAGACGTCGGAGGCGGACGGGCCGCCGGCTCCGGGGCCAGCCGCCTCCAGCTCGACGGTCAGGCCGAGTTCGGCGAGGCTGCCGGTGTGCAGCCGGGCGGGCAGCGTGTCCGTGCGGACGAGGGTGCGCAACACCTCCGAGAGCAGCCGGTGCTCGTCCTGCGGGCGGTTGGTCCAGGCGGTGACCAGATAGGTCAGCTCGAACCAGCGCGGCGGGGTCCGCCACCCGGTGATCACGCCCTCCTCGTCGTGCGTCTCCGCCGTGCCGGTGCGCCGGCGGCCTGCGTCCTCGCGGATGCCGTGCAGGAAGACGCTGATGGTCGGGGCGTTGCGGCGGGCGGACCAGTCCTTCGTCGGGGCGTCGAAGACGAGGTCGACGCCGCTGTCCTCCAGTCCGGCCTCGGCCAGCAACAGCCGGAGCCCTTCGTCGACTTCGTGGATCATCGGCGGATCACCGAGTCGGGCGGGGTGATGGTGCCGAGCACCACGAGGAAGTCCGTCTTCACCGGGCTGAACCCGGGGCCCTTCGCGATGATGTCGCGCGGCCCGGTCTCGTCCTTGGCCAGGATGAGGAGCTGGGCGATGAACGTGCCGTCGCCCAGCGGCCGGGCCGGGGCGGCCGCGGCGGTGATGCCGGGCTTCCAGCTGAGGGTGACGGGCGCGCCGGGCGGGAAGTCCTTGCCGCGTACGGAGGTGACGAACCCGGGCTTGCCGACCTCGGGCACCGCGATGATCCGGGGTTGCAGGATGCGCAGCGGGATCCGCGAGACGTTGTCGCGGAGGTTCGCGTCGGTGCCGGTGGTGGTGAGCGACGCGGTGATGGTCGTACGGAGCGCCTTGTCGGGCGAGAGGACGACGCTGATGACCGTGGAGGCGCGGGGCGCGAGGTCGGGGAGCGTGCAGGCACCTGCGGCACAGCCTGCCGGGAGCGCTCCGGCGGGGATGCCCCGGGGCAGTCCGAGGTCCAGTCGGAGGCCGGTGGCCAGGGCGTTCCTGCCGTTGCGCACGGTGTACGTGACGACCACCTTCCCGCCGACGTAGCCGGGGCTGGGCTGGGCCCGCACGGTGACGGCAGGGC
>NZ_QWFA01000205.1 GCF_003501885.1 Streptomyces globisporus | reverse complement strand
AGGACGACGCGGGCACCGTTCCGGCCGCGGCGCTCCAGCGCACCGCGCTGCTGACCGAGCGGTGTCTCTACACCGGGCAGGGGTGGACCGAGGCCGAGGACGCCCTGCGCACGGCGGAGGCCATCGCCCGCAGCGACGACGAGCGGGGCGCCGCCGCCTCCGAACGCGGTCATCTGGCGTACGCCTCCACCCTCCTGGCGGTACGGGACCGGGCCGACGAGGCGAGCGTGGCGCTGAGCCGGTCGGCGGCCCTGCTGGCTCCCGCGTCACCCGCCCGGCCGCTGCTGGACTTCCGGCGCGGGCTGATCGCCCAGAACATCGCGGAGTCGCCGCAGGCGGCGCGCGCCGCCTTCCGCCGGGCGCACGCCGGTGCGGCGACCCTGGGCGACGAGCTGCTGCTGTCGTCCACCTGGCGGCACCTGGCCGCGCTCGCGCTGCGCGAGGGGGAGCTGGCCGAGGCCCGGCACGGCTTCGCGGAGTCGCTGCGGATCCGGGAGGAGCTGGGATTCCTGGTCGGCACGGCCCCGGCGCTGATCTCGCTGGCGGAGGCGGAGGACGAACCTGAGGCGGCCCGGCTGCGGGCCGAGGCCGGCCGGCTGTTCCGGCTCCTGGGCGGCGTGCCCACCTGGCTGGCCCCGTATCTGGGGCCCCCGGCCCAGCGCACCGCCGAGGCGAGCTGAGCGAGGCGGCGGGCTGACCGGTGGTGGGGCCGCGGGCCCCGCCCGGTCAGCCGTCGGCGCCGTTGAAGTGTTCGCGGACCAGGGCCTGGACGACGGTGAGATCCTGGGCGATCAGGGCGTCGAGCAGGGCGGTGTGCTCGGCGGCGTCGGCCAGCAGCTCGGCCCGGCGGGTGGCGGGGCCCGCGACCAGGGGCCACTGGGAGCGCCGGTGCAGTTCGTCGGCGATGGTCACGAGCTGCTCGTTGCCCGACAGGGTGAGAACCGCACGGTGGAAGGCCCGGTCCGATTCGGCGTAGGCGGCCCGGTCGCCCACGGCCGCCGCCGCGACCGTGGCCTCCGCCAGCGGGCGCAGGACGCTCCAACGGTGCGCCGGGACCGTACGGGCCAGGCTCAGCATCACCGGGACCTCGATCAGCGCCCGCACCTCGGCCAGCTCGGCCAGCTCGCGGGGGCCGCGTTCGGTGACCCGGAAACCGCGGTTCGGCACGACTTCGACGGCGCCCTCGACGGCCAGCCGCTGCATGGCCTCGCGCACCGGGGTGGCGGAGACCCCGAAGCGGGCGCCGAGCGCGGGGGCGGAGTAGACCTGGCCGGGGACCAGCTCCCCGTCGACCAGGGCGGCGCGCAGGGCGTCCAGGATCTGGCCCCGGACGGAGTGACGCTGCACGGTACGGGGCGCGGGGGGCTCACTGTGGGTGTGCTCGCCCCGGGCCTCTTGCCCGCCCTGCCGACCACGGGCCTGCTCCGGCACCCGGTCCTGCGACGGCCGGCCCTCCGGCACGGGGGCGTTCCCCGGGGCGCAGGGGAACGCTCCGGGGGCGCACGCCGGACGTGCGCCCTCGCGCGCGCTGCCCTGCTCCACCCGGACCTCCTCCATCTGCCGCGGGCCGGCTCGCGTGCGCCGGACCTCCTGTGCACGATAGAAGACCGAGGCTGCAGTTCAAACATCGATGGCGTCGGGTAAGGTAAGCCTTACCTGAAACTGATCCCGATTCGGTGGTCCCCTGCATGACCCTCTCCCCGCCGTTCACCGGTGCCGCGACGTCCCCCGTGACCGCCGCGTACATCCGCCTGACCGAGGTGTTCCCCGGTCTGCGGGCCGACGTGCTCGACGGCGACGCCGTCGCCCCGTCCGGCGCGGGCTGGGTCGGTGCGGCGGAGCTGGCGGCCGGCGGAGCCGCCGTGGACACCTTCCTGGCCTGGGACAACGCCCAGGTGCTGCGCGACTACGGCCAGCAGGCCCGCCCGGACGTGGTGGCGAGCTTCGGTCTGCACCGGTACGCCTGGCCCGCCTGCCTGCTGGTGACCGTGCCGTGGTTCCTGCAGCGCCGGGTGCCCCGGATCCCGGTCGAGGACGTGGCCTTCCAGCGGGCGCTGGGCCACCTGACCGTGCGGGTGGGGGAGTTCGCCTGTCTGCCGGACGATCCGGCGGCCACGCTGCCGGGGGCCCGGGTCGTCCCGGACGAGGCGGCGCTGCGGGCCGAGGTCCTGGCCTCGCTGACCGAGCACCTCGGCCCGGTCCTGGAGGGCTTCGGTCCGCGCATGCGGCGCGGGAAGCGGGCCCTGTGGGGGATGGCGACGGACGAGATCGTCGAGGGCCTCTGGTACGTGGCGCATCTGATGGGCGAGGAGCGCCGCGCGATGGCCGAGCTGGAGCTGCTCCTCCCCGGCACGACGAAGCCGTACGTCGGCACCGCGGGCTTCCGCGAGCTGACCGGGCCCGACGGGCAGTCGCTGCCGACCCGCGACCGGGCGAGCTGCTGCCTCTTCTACACCCTGCGCCCCGAGGACACCTGCGTGACCTGCCCGCGTACCTGCGACGCCGATCGGGTGCGGAAACTCGCCGCAGCTTCCTGATCCACACCGCCCGTCCGAGGGACGTGGAATCGAACGCAACTCGGCTCGACCGAGCGGGAGTTCGAGAAGATTCCACCCATCGATAGCCTCTCCTTCCCCCATGGCGTGCTCTTGTCCCGAAACCACCGGAGCGGGACGGGAATTCCGTCACGATGGCGCACGAAACGCCCTACGTGACGCAAGGGACCGCGCATGAGACTGACCGACATATCGCTTGACTGGCTGCTTCCGGGCGCCGTACTGCTCGTGGGGGTCATGGCGGCGGTGACGGTGGTCGCACGCGGTAAGCGTGCCAAGGCCGCGGCCGACGACTCCTGGGAACGCAGCGAGGAACGGCGCAGACGCAAGGAAGCGCTGTACGCCACCGCCAGTTACGTCCTGCTGTTCTGCTGCGCGGCGGTCGCCGCCGCGCTCTCCTTCCACGGGCTCGTCGGCTTCGGCCGACAGAACCTGAACCTCAGCGGCGGCTGGGAGTACCTGGTCCCGTTCGGACTGGACGGGGCCGCGATGTTCTGTTCCGTGCTGGCCGTACGGGAGGCGAGCCACGGAGACGCGGCGCTCGGCTCCCGGCTGCTGGTGTGGACCTTCGCCGGGGCCGCCGCCTGGTTCAACTGGGTGCACGCCCCCCGGGGCATGGACCACGCGGGCGCTCCGCACTTCTTCGCGGGGATGTCCCTCTCGGCCGCGGTGCTCTTCGACCGCGCGCTGAAGCAGACCCGCCGTGCGGCGCTGCGCGAACAGGGCCTGGTGCCCCGTCCGTTGCCGCAGATCCGCATCGTCCGCTGGCTGCGGGCCCCCCGGGAGACCTTCGGTGCCTGGTCGCTGATGCTCCTGGAGGGCGTCCGCACCCTGGACGAGGCGGTGGACGAGGTGCGGGAGGACCGGAAGGAGCAGGAGCAGGACCGGCTGCGCCGCAGGGACCAGGCCAAGCTGGACCGGGCCCGTATCAAGGCCCTGAACCGGCAGAACCGGGTCTGGGGACGCGGCCGGAGCGGGCAACAGGTCGATGTGCCCGCCCTCGCCCCGGCCTCGGGAGGCGCGGCGCCGGCCGTCGCGGAGCCTGCCATAGCAGAGCCGGGGCAGCTGCCTCTGCGACCCCGGCCATCCCTGCAAGCCGTCGGCCCGAAGCAGACGGCCGACGGTTCGAGCCCGAAGAGCCTGGACGCACCGAACCAGGGAAGTGATCCGCGGACCGTCGACCTCACCGCCGAGGACGACACCCAGACGCTCCCCCGGCTCGACTCGCTGGAACAGAAACTGAAGGATCTGGAACAGCAGTTCGGCTGATCCGCCCGCGCGGCGGAGGGCCTCTCAGGGCCTTCCGCCGTGCAGCTCGAACCAGACGGTCTTGCCCAGGGCCTGTGCCTCCACGCCCCAGGCGTCGGCCAGGCTCCGGACCAGGATCAGGCCCCTGCCGTGCGTACCGTCGTCGGCGTTCGGTACGTACGGCGCGGGCAGGTCCTCGGACGCGAAGTCCTGTACCTCCACCCGCAGTCGGGCGGTTGTCGCCGTGGCGGTGACCATGGCCCCGTGCCGGGTGTGGATGAGCGCGTTGGTCACCAGCTCGCTCACCAGCAGCTCCGCCGCGTCGGTCTGCTCCTGACCGGAGCGGTCCCGGAGGAACTCCCGCAGCTCCCGGCGGACCTCCCCCACCGCCGACCGTTCGGCGTGCCCCACTCTTCGGCGCATCCGGGCCGGCTGCGGTGCCTCACCCGGTCTCCGGCCCCGGGGGCCGCGCCCCTCGACGACCGTGGTCCTCTTCTGACGCTTCGCCATTTCCCCCGCCCGCACAGTGAACCGGCCTCCTTCGATCCGGCTGCCCGTCGAACAGCCTCACGGGATGCATGCCCCTGTACGCACACGGTCACGCTTGCGGACTCATCAATAAGTGAACGGTCGGGAGCGGCGAGGGGCGCACGGAACATCCCACCCGCGCACGCCATCACCACATAGGCGCAGCTCCGGTTAACGTCCGGCGAATACAACCGAGTTGGCGTTGACGACCCAACTTCTACGCGCGTCATCATGATGGCATGCGCATCCCCCCACGCATCACCCGGCTAGGCGGCTCGGCCGCCCTCCTGTCCCTTCTCCTCGCCTCGGGCCCGGTAACGGCCCAGGCCGCCACCCCGGCGACGACGACCTCCACCACCGCCTACTCCGCGACCGCGTTCCGGGCGGCGGCGGTGGGCAGCATCTGCTACTCCGCCCTGCCGTCCCAGGCGCACGACACCCTGGATCTGATCGAGCAGGGCGGGCCGTTCCCGTACGAGCAGGACGGCACCGTCTTCCAGAACCGCGAGGGACTGCTGCCCGACCAGTCCACCGGCTACTACCACGAGTACACCGTCATCACGCCCGGTTCCGACGACCGGGGCGCGCGCCGGATCGTCACCGGCGAGCGGAACGAGGAGGACTACTACACCGCCGACCACTACGCCTCCTTCGACCTGGTCGACCACGACTGCTGAACCCCGCTTCCGAGGGGTGTTCCGCACGCTCCGGGGGAAGGGAACCTGAGCCGTCCCGCCAGGACCCCACACCTTCCCGAGGAGCTGTGATGCACGACGACCGCACCCTGGTGGAGGGCCGCCTGGAGAGGGCCCTCCACCAGTTCCTGCGCCCGGCCCAGTACGCCGCCCGCACCCCGCTCGCCGTGTCCGTGTGGCACGTTCCGGGCGAGCCGGTGCCGGTGGCGGAGGCCCTCGGGGCGGAGTTCGCACCGTTCACGGCCGGTACGGAGTGGGGGAAGCCCTGGTCCACCAGCTGGTTCCGGCTGCGGGGAGCGGTGCCCGAGGAGTGGGCGGGGCGCCGGGTGGAGGTGGTCGTCGACCCGGGGTTCACGGGCCAGGGTCCGGGGTTCCAGGCGGAGGGGATGCTGTACGACCATCTGGGCGTCCCCCTGAAGGGTGTTCATCCCCGCAACCGGCATCTGACGCTCGCGCACCCGGCGGCGGGCGGGGAGCCGGTCGATCTGCTGCTGGAGGCGGCCGCCAATCCGGCGATCCTGGAGCACGGGTTCGCCCCGACCCCGCTCGGCGACGTGGCTACGTCCGGCGACCGCCCCCTGTACCGCTTCGCCTCCGCAGATCTCGCGGTCCTCGACGAGGAGGTCTGGCATCTGGTCCTGGACATCGAGGTGCTGTCGGAGCTGATGCACGAGCTGCCCGTCGACCGGTCGCGGCGGCACGAGATCCTGCGGGCGCTGGAGTCGATGCTCGACACGCTGGACCTGCACGACGTCTCCGGCACGGCGGCGGCGGGCCGTGCGGCACTGGCCGGGGTGCTGGCGCGGCCCGCCTCCGCGAGCGCGCACCGGATCTCGGCGGCCGGGCACGCGCACATCGACTCGGCGTGGCTGTGGCCGCTGCGCGAGACCGTCCGCAAGGCGTCCCGTACGTTCGCCAACGTCACCGCCCTCGCACGGGACTACCCGGAGCTGGTCTTCGCCTGTTCGCAGGCCCAGCAGTACGCCTGGGTGAAGAAGCACCAGCCGCATATCTGGGAGCGGATCAAGGAGGCGGTGGCGGCGGGGCAGTGGGCGCCGGTGGGCTCGATGTGGGTGGAGTCGGACGCCAACATGCCGGGCGGCGAGGCGCTGGCCCGCCAACTCGCGCACGGCAAGCGGTTCTTCGCGGAGGAGCTGGGCGTCGAGACCGAGGAGATCTGGCTGCCGGACTCCTTCGGCTGCACCGCCGCCTTCCCCCAACTGGCGAAGCTGGCGGGGGTGAAGTGGTTCCTCACCCAGAAGCTCTCCTGGAACCAGCACAACAGGATGCCGCACCACACCTTCTGGTGGGAGGGCATCGACGGCACCCGGGTCTTCACGCACTTCCCGCCGGTCGACACCTACAACGCCCAGCTCCATGCCCGCGAACTGGCGCACGCGGAGAGGAACTTCGCAGACAAGGGCCGGGCGACGCGTTCGCTGGTGCCGTTCGGCTGGGGCGACGGCGGGGGCGGCCCGACCCGCGAGATGCTGGAGCGGGCCCGCCGGCTGCGGGATCTGGAGGGCTCGCCCCGGGTGACGGTCGAGACGCCCTCGGCATTCTTCGCGACGGCCGAGGAGGAGTACGGGGAGCGGGCGCCCGTCTGGTCGGGCGAGCTGTATCTGGAGTTGCACCGGGCGACGTACACCACGCAGGCGAAGACCAAGCAAGGCAACCGGTGCAGCGAACACCTGCTGCGCGAGGCCGAGTTGTGGGCGACGGCGGCCGCACTGCGCTCCCCCGCCTACCGCTATCCGTACGAGCGCCTGGACCGGGTGTGGAAGACGGTGCTGCTGCACCAGTTCCACGACATCCTGCCCGGCTCGTCGATCGCCTGGGTGCACCGCGAGGCCCGGGACACCTACGAGGAGGTCCGCGCCGAGCTGGCGGACCTGGTCGCCGAAGCGGTGACCTCGCTGGGCGCGGCCGAGGGCCTGGTGGCGCTCAACTCATCGCCGTACGACCGTGTCCAGGTGATCGAGCTGGACGCGGAGGCGGCCGGGGTCCTGCCGTCCGGGGCGCACGTCCAGGAGCTCGGCGAGGGCCGGGTCGTGGTGCCGGCGCGGAGCCCGGGGCTCGGGGCGGGCCCGCTGGGCGGGGCGGCGGTCCCGGAGCACCCGGTGACGGCGCAAGCCTCGGACGCAGGTGGCATCGTCCTGGACAACGGGTTGGTGCGGGTCGTGGTGGACGGCGACGGGCTGGTCTCCTCGGTCCGCGATCTGGTCGCCGGGCGTGAGGTGCTGATCCCGGGCGCCCGGGCCAACCTCCTCCAGCTGCATCCGGACCACCCCAACCACTGGGACGCGTGGGACATCGACCGGCACTACCGGAACACCCGCACCGACCTCACCGACGCCGACTCCGTGACCCTGGTGGAGGAGGGGCCGTTGCGGGCGGCCGTGCGGGTGGTGCGTTCGTTCGGGAAGTCGGCCGTCGTGCAGGAGGTGCGGCTCGCGGCGGGGGCCCGGCAGCTCGACATCGAGACCGAGGTGGACTGGCAGGAGTCGGAGAAGGTCCTCAAGGCGGCCTTCCCGCTCGACGTCCATGCCGAACGCTCCACCGCCGAGATCCAGTTCGGTCATGTCCACCGGGCCACCCACGACAACACGTCCTGGGACGCGGCCCGTTTCGAGATCTGCGCCCACCGTTGGCTGCGGGTCGCCGAGCCGGGCTACGGGGTCGCGCTGCTCAACGACTCGACGTACGGCCACGATGTGACCCGCACCCCGCACCCGGGCGGCCTCGGCACCACGGTCCGGCTCACGCTGCTGCGCGCCCCGCACAGCCCGGACCCGCACACCGATCTGGGCGTCCACCGTTTCCGCTACGCGCTCGCGCCCGGCGCGGAGGTGACGGACGCCGTACGGGAGGGCCTGGCGCTGAACCTCCCGCTGCGGGCGGCGGAGGCCCCGGTGGTGCCCGCGCTGGTGTCGACGGGCCATCCGGCGGTGACGGTCGAGTCGGTCAAGCTCGCCGAGGACCGGAGCGGGGACGTGATCGTACGGCTCTACGAGTCGGCGGGCGGCCGGGCGCGGACCCGGCTGAAGGTGGCGTTCCCGGTCACGGAGGCCCGGATCACCGATCTGCTGGAGCGGCCGCTGCACCCGGCGGAGACCGACGAGGACGGCACGGTCCTCGGCCTGCGGCCGTTCCAGATCCTGACGGTGCGCCTGACGCCCGCCTGAAGCGGACACGCCCTAGGGGCGGGGCACGTTGCGGAGGTTGGAGCGGGCCATCTGGAGCATCCGGCCCACTCCGCCGTCCAGCACGATCTTGCTGGCGGAAAGCGCGAAGCCGGTGACCATCTCGGCGCTGATCTTCGGCGGGATGGAAAGTGCGTTCGGGTCGGTGACGACGTCGACGAGCGCGGGCCCCTTGTGCTTGAACGCGTCCTTGAGCGCGGACTGCAACTGCTTGGGCTTCTCCACGCGGACGCCGTAGGCGCCGGACGCACGGGCGATGGCGGCGTAGTCGGTGTTCGCGTTGGTCGTCCCGTACGACGGCAGGCCCGCCACCAGCATCTCCAACTCGACCATGCCCAGGGAGGAGTTGTTGAACAGGACGACCTTCACCGGCAGGTCGTACTGGACCAGGGTGAGGAAGTCGCCCATCAGCATGGAGAATCCGCCGTCACCGGCCATCGCGACGACCTGCCGGTCCAGGTCGGTGAACTGGGCGCCGATCGCCTGCGGCAGGGCGTTGGCCATGGAACCGTGGCTGAACGAACCGATCACCCGTCGTTTGCCGTTGGGCGTCAGATAGCGGGCGGCCCACACGTTGTTCATCCCGGTGTCGACGGTGAACACGGCGTCCTCGTCGGCCATGTCGTCCAGGACGGAGGCGACGTACTCGGGGTGGATCGGGACGTGTTTCTCGACCTTGCGGGTGTAGGCCTTGACCACGCCCTCCAGCGCGTTGGCGTGCTTCTTCAGCATCCGGTCGAGGAACTTGCGGTCGGACTTTGGCTTCACCCGGGGGGTGAGACAGCGCAGGGTCTCACGCACATCGCCCCAGACCGCGAGGTCGAGCTTGGAGCGGCGGCCGAGGTGTTCGGGGCGCACATCGACCTGGACGATCTTCACGTCGTCCGGGAGGAAGGCGTTGTAGGGGAAGTCGGTGCCGAGCAGGATGAGGAGGTCGCACTCGTGGGTCGCCTCGTACGCGGCGCCGTAGCCGAGCAGCCCGCTCATCCCGACGTCGTACGGATTGTCGTACTGGATCCATTCCTTGCCGCGCAGCGCGTGCCCGACCGGGGACTTGATCTTCTCGGCGAACTCCATGACCTCGGCGTGCGCCCCGGCCGTACCGCTGCCGCAGAACAGCGTCACCCGTTTGGCCTCGTCCACCATCCGGCAGAGCTTGTCGATCTCGTCGTCGCCGGGCCGGACGCTGGGCCGTTCGGTGACGAGGGCGTGCTCGATGGACTTCTCGGGGGCGGGCTTGGAGGCGACGTCGCCCGGCATCGTGACGACGCTGACGCCGCCGCGCCCGATGGCGTGCTGGATCGCCGTCTGGAGCAGCCTCGGCATCTGCTCCGGGTGGGAGATCATCTCGTTGTAGTGGCTGCACTCCTGGAACAGCAGCTCGGGGTGGGTCTCCTGGAAGTAGCCCAGGCCGATCTCGCTGGAGGGGATGTGCGAGGCGAGGGCCAGCACGGGGGCCATGGAGCGGTGCGCGTCGTACAGGCCGTTGATCAGGTGCAGATTGCCGGGCCCGCAGGAGCCCGCGCAGGCCGCGAGCGAGCCGGTGACCTGCGCTTCGGCTCCGGCGGCGAAGGCGGCGGTCTCCTCGTGCCGGACGTGGATCCAGTCGATGGACGGGTTACGCCGGATGGCGTCCACGACGGGGTTCAGGCTGTCGCCGACGACGCCGTACATACGTTTGACGCCCGCCCTGGCGAGGATGTCGACGAACTGCTCCGCCACGTTCTGCTTGGCCATGGGTGCGCGCCCTTCCTTGCCCGTGCTCCGTGCACTTCGGTTGTCCGGACTCCGGAGCCCGAAACGCCGTTCGCCGGACTCCGGAATCCATCAACCCACGGGGCGCGCGGTTACGCCTCCCAGACGGCGGCGCAGGTGCGGTCGTCGGCGTACCCCTTGATCCGGAGCTGGGTGTCGGCGAGGAAGGCGGGCAGTCCGGGCGGTCCCGCGCTCCAGCGCTCGGCGAGCTCGCCGGGGAGCGCCGGCTCGCCGCGCATGGGCTCGGCGAGTCCGTTGCTGCACAGCATCAGCGTGTCGCCGGGGCGGGCCACGGAAGCCCGGAACCGGAAGGGCTGAGCGGGGGGCTGCGGGGGTCCCTCGACGTTCGGGGACGCCGCCCCGGTGATCTGGAGGTCCATGGTCAGCCGGTCCCCGTCCGGTCCCGCCTCCGGCTCGTCGCCGGGCCGCGCGGCCGGGCCGCCCTCCGGGATGAAGGGCTCCAGGTCCTGCCAGAGCCCGTCGCGGAGCCGGAAGAGGCCGCCGCTGCCGACGCCGAAGAAGACCCGGGTGCGGCAGTCGGGGTCGGCGGACAGCAGGAGGCAGCGGAGGCTCGCGGAGTACGCGTCGGGTTCGACGCCCAGTTCGGCGGCGCGGGCGCGGAGCTTGCCGTACGTACGGTCGGTGAGCCGGTGCAGCCCCGACTTCAGGTCGCCCCGGCGCCCCGCTCTTATGTCCTCGGACAGCCGGAGGTGGCTGCGGGCGACGGCCCCGCCGATCCAGCGGCAGGCGTCGGCCGCGGCGAGGTGCGCCGCCTCGCCGTCCCGCCTGCCGCCCGCGACGGCGACGAGGACGAGGGCGCTCTCGGCGGCCCCGAAGCGGGCGGTGAGCAGCCCGTCGCGCCGGGGTTCGCCGCGGAACCGGGCGGAGTCGCCGCGCACGGAGGCGGTGCGCAGGGTGTACGTCCCGTAGCGCGCGCCGTCCGACACGGTGTCGGGGACGAGACCTTCGAGATTCTCCGAGGTGGCGGAGGGCAGGGCGGCGGGTTCGGCGTCATAGGTGGGCGGCCGGTCCCCCAGATGCCCGACGGCGGGCCGCACGTCGGCGACGACCGTGGGATCCGCCGGGAGTTCGTGCAGCGCGCTGGGGTCGGGGGCGAGACCGGCTTCGGGGAGCCCATCGCCCTCGGGCGCGGCCGGCTTCCGCGGCGCGGCGAAGGTCCGGGGCCCCGCCTGCCCGTCGGGCGCTTCCCAGGGCGCGGGGAAGGTGCTGGTGCGTGGCGGAGTGGGTGGAGGCGGCGGAGGTGGGGGCGCCACGCGGGGGTCCGGCACGAGGCCGGGGGGCGGGGCGGGGG
>NZ_QWFA01000204.1 GCF_003501885.1 Streptomyces globisporus | reverse complement strand
CGCCGCCACCCCCCCCGCCCCGCACCCCACCCGGAACGGCTCCCCCTGCGACCAGTCCGCCGCCACGCCCCGCATCACCAGCGCGCTGTCCAGCACCGCGCTGCCCGGCGGGAAGCGGTCCAGGTCCTCGAAGAACGAGGAGCGTACGTGGCGCGGACGGCCCGCCGTCACCTTCCAGGCGTCCGTGGAGAGTTCGAGGACGTCCAGGTGGCCGCCTCCGGCACGCGGGGAGAGGCCCCGGCTGCCCCGGCGGAAGAACTCCGACGCCTCCGCCAGGTCCGTGAACAGGCCGCTGCCGTGCAGTTCCCCGGCCGGCTCCACGGTGGCGTCCACCTCCACCTCGCCGTCCCGGGTCGCGAAGGCCACCCGTACGACGTCGGGGTCCTCCCGCACCGTGAAGTCCGCGCGGCCGTGCTCGCCCGGGTAGATCCGGCCGCCCGCGAAGGCGTTGAGGCGGGAGGAGGTGTCGCGGCGCGGGATGTAGACGCCCCGCTCGACGCCGTCCGGGCCGTCCCACTCGACGGCGATCCGGTGCGCCGCGTTCTCGCTGGTGAGCCCGGTCGCGGCCGGGGCCCAGGCGGGGCGGACGCCACCGATCCGGAGCAGGCAGATTCCGGCCACCGCCTGGCCGTGCACCAGTTGGGGGCGCAGCGGCGCGGGCAGCAGGGCCGCCGCGACGTACGGGTCCACCCGGTAGTTCACCAGGAGGCGGCGTTCGATGACGCTGGTCAGCCGGGGTCTGATCATGGGGCGTCGCCTTCCGGCGCGGAGCGCCACTTGGTGTTGCGGAGGACGATCTGCTCGGGGCAGACCGTGCTGAGGAAGCGGCCCACG
Organism: Streptomyces globisporus; assembly: GCF_003501885.1. GTDB lineage: Bacteria > Actinomycetota > Actinomycetes > Streptomycetales > Streptomycetaceae > Streptomyces > Streptomyces globisporus_D. Next base: position 10,072 of record NZ_QWFA01000204.1, on the reverse strand, counting down.
CACAGGGCGAGCCGCTCCTCGGCGAGCGAATAGAGGATGCGGTTGGCGTCCCGGCGCTCGGTGACGAGCCCCGCCCCCTTCAGTACGCCCAGGTGGCGCGAGATGGACGGGGCGCTGATCGAGAACCGGCTCGCGATCTCCCCGGCGGCCAGCTCGCCGCCCCGCAGGTCCTCCAGGATCTGGCGGCGGGTGGGATCGGCGAGTGCGCGGAAGGCGCTGGCCTCGTCGTCGGACGGAACGGCGGGTGATTCCATGTATGCATGTTTAGCACATGAGCTAAACAGCTAATGAGGCGCCATGGGAAAGCCCCCGCGAGTCACGTCCTCGCGGGGGCTCTCCGTTCATCCGCCTGCCGTGGTGAAGGTTGAGAAGACGATCACGAGGCAGGACGTCTGTGGTGTGTCGGCGTCACGTCAGGGAGCGAGCAGCAGCACGTCCGCGCGCTCCTTCGCCGCCGCGTAACGCTTGGCCACGTCCTGCCAGTTGACGACCTGCCACATCGCCTCGATGAAGTCCACCTTCTGGTTCTTGTACTGCAGGTAGAAGGCGTGCTCCCAGGCGTCGAAGACCAGGATCGGGACCGAGCCCTGGCCGACGTTGCCCTGGTGGTCGTAGACCTGCTCGACGATCAGCTTGCCGCTGACGGGCTCGTACGCGAGCACGCCCCAGCCCGAACCCTGGGTGGTGGCCGCGGCCTTCGTCAGCTGGGACTTGAAGCCCGCGTAGGAGCCGAAGGACTCGGTGATCGCGTCGGCGAGTTCGCCCACGCCGTCCGCCGCGAGGGGCTCGCCGCCGCCGTCGCCGGTCATGTTGTGCCAGTAGATCGAGTGCAGGATGTGGCCGGAGAGGTGGAACGCGAGGTTCTTCTGGAGGCCGTTGATCGCTCCCCAGGCCTCCTTGTCGCGGGCCTCTTCCAGCTGCTCCAGGGTGTCGTTCGCGCCCTTGACGTACGCGGCGTGGTGCTTGTCGTGGTGCAGCTCGATGATCTGCGGATTGATGACCGGTTCGAGCGCCGCGTAGTCGTACGGGAGTTCCGGGAGCGTGTACGTGGCCATGGTTCGAACCCTCCGACTGCTGGGAATGCCGTACAGTTGTTATTGCAACCTATATGCAGGAGCAATCTGGAAGCAGGCTAACAGCAGGATCGTCCGTGAAGTGATCAGCCCTTCGGCCTGGGACCGGCGGCGCGGCCGGGCGGGGCGGCGCATACGGAGCGGGCCCGGCCGGGGGAGGTGGCCGGACCCGCGTCGTGGGGTGGGTGGCTCGGTGCGTGGGGTCGCTGCCCTTGCGCTCCTGCGGGTCGACGCCCGTGTGGGCGGACGCGTCCTTCTCGCCGCTGTGGCGCCCGGACCTGCCCCGTCGGCCGGTGTCGCGCATGTCGGAGTCCTTGCCGCGGCCCTCGCCGCGGCTGGTGGCGCTCTCCGGCGTGGTGCCCTCCAGAAAGGCACGCTTCTCCTCCTCGGTCGGCTTCTTGCGGGGCCTGTCCGGCTCCGGGGCGTAGGCGTCCGGGTGGAAGGAGCGGTGCGCGGTGGGGTTGGATTGCTGGGACTCCTCGTCGTCAGGTGTCCTATTATCCTCCCTTTTCTTGCTATAAAGGCGTTCCATCTTCTCGCCTGCCCCTCCCCGCAGGCGCCCAGGTTTGGACGCCGCTTCCCGGGGGACCCGGCCACGCAGCCGGGCGGCTCGGGTTCGGGGGACCGCAGGTGCGCCGCTCGCCGCCCGCCCCACCGATCAGGAGGACTTGATGGCACGCCCCAACGCCCCCGAAGCGACGGACGGCCCGGACCGTGGCCGCGATCCACGACTGGCCCCGCCCCTGGCCGAGGCGGGGGGCTGGGGGCCGCTCGACGTCCGCGCCGTCGACACCGTGCGGGCGCTGGCCGCCGACGCCGTGCAGAAGGCGGGCCACGGTCACCCGGGCACCGCGATGAGCCTGGCCCCGCTGGCGTACCTGCTGTTCCAGCAGGTGATGCGGCACGACCCGGCCGACGACCAGTGGATCGGCCGGGACCGCTTCGTGCTCTCCTGCGGCCACTCCAGCCTCACCCTCTACATCCAGCTCTACCTCAGCGGGTACGGGATGCAGCTGGACGACCTCAAGGCGCTGCGCACCTGGGGGTCCACCACCCCCGGCCACCCCGAGTACCGCCACACACGGGGCGTCGAGATCACCACCGGGCCGCTCGGCCAGGGGCTGGCCTCCGCCGTCGGCATGGCCATGGCGGGCCGCCGGGAGCGCGGGCTCCTCGACCCCGACGCGCCCGCCGGCACCAGCCCCTTCGACCACCACGTGTACGTCGTCGCCTCCGACGGCGATCTGATGGAAGGCGTGACGTCCGAGGCCAGTTCGTTGGCCGGACACCAGGAGCTCGGCAATCTGATCGTCTTCTACGACTCCAACCACATCTCGATCGAGGACGACACCGACATCTCCTTCAGCGAGGACGTCACCGCCCGCTACGCCGCGTACGGCTGGCACGTCCAGACGGTCGACTTCACCCGGACCGGCGACTACGTCGAGGACGTCGACGCCCTGCTCGCCGCCGTCGAGGCCGCGAAGAGCGAGAGCGGCCGGCCCTCCCTGATCCTGCTGCGCACGATCATCGGCTGGCCCGCGCCCACCAAGCAGAACACCGGCAAGGCCCACGGTTCCGCGCTCGGCGACGACGAGGTCGCCGCGACCAAGAGGCTGCTCGGCTTCGACCCGGACGCGGACTTCACCGTCGAGGACGACGTACTGGAGCACGCCCGCGCGGTCGTCGAGCGCGGGGCCTCGGCCCACCGCGCCTGGGAGCCCCGCTACCAGGTGTGGCGCGCCGCCCACCCGGAGCGCGCCGCCCTCCTCGACCGGCTGCGGGAACAGAAACTGCCCGAGGGCTGGACCGACAGCCTGCCCGTCTTCGACGCCGACCCCAAGGGCATCGCCACCCGCAAGGCCTCCGGCGACGTGCTCACCGCGCTGGCCCCCGTGCTGCCCGAGCTGTGGGGCGGTTCGGCCGACCTCGCCGGGAGCAACAACACCACCATGGAGGGCGAGCCGTCCTTCGTGCCGGAGTCCAAGCAGACGGGCGAATTCCCCGGCAACCCGTACGGCCGCACGCTCCACTTCGGCATCCGCGAGCACGCCATGGGGTCGATCCTCAACGGCATCGCGCTCCAGAGCCTCACCCGCCCCTACGGCGGTACGTTCCTGATCTTCAGCGACTACATGCGCCCGGCCGTCCGCCTCGCCGCCCTGATGAAGCTGCCGGTCACCTACGTCTGGACCCACGACTCCATCGGCCTCGGCGAGGACGGCCCCACCCACCAGCCCGTCGAGCAACTCGCCGCCCTCCGCGCGATCCCCGGCCTCGACGTCGTACGGCCCGCCGACGCCAACGAGACCTCCGTCTGCTGGCGCACGGTCCTGGAGCACCACGACCGTCCCGCCGGACTCGCCCTGACCCGGCAGCCGTTGCCGGTCCTGGAGCGGGGCGACGGCGAGGGCGCGTACGCCTCCGCCGAGGGGGCCGCCCGGGGCGGATACGTCCTCGCCGACAGTCGCGGCGACGCTCCCGACGTCATCCTCGTCGGCACCGGCTCCGAGGTCCACATCGCTCTGGAGGCACGGGAGTTGCTGGCCTCCGACGGGGTCGACGCGCGGGTGGTCTCGATGCCCTGCCGCGAGTGGTTCGCCGACCAGCCGTACGCCTACCAGGACGTGGTGCTGCCGCCCGATGTCCGGGCCCGGGTGAGCGTCGAGGCGGCCGTCGCCCAGGGCTGGCGGGACGTGGTGGGCGACGCGGGCCGCATGGTCAGCCTGGAGCACTTCGGCGCGTCCGCCGCGTACCAGCGCCTGTACGAGGAGTTCGGCATCACGCCCGACGCGGTGGCCGAAGCCGCGCGGGAGAGCATCCGCGCGGCGGCCGGCCCCGTCCGTCCCGGCGGGGAGCGGCCCGGCGCGACGCCGACGGGCGGTGGTACGGGAGACGTCGGCTAGGAGCGTGGGTCAGTAACGGAAGACTGGCTGTGTCGCCTGAAACGTGGGTAGCCGTAGTGTCCGGCTCAGGGGGCTGGTGATCACCTGACCGGAGTCTGCGTCTCGTCAACCAGACCGAGGTGGTCCTTGAGCGCGCGCTTGCCGGTGTCGGTGAGAGCGACGGCGCGGCTTGTGCCGATCCGAGTGATCCAGCCGGCGTCGAAGGTGTGACGGCATAGGGCGGCGCCGACGGCGCCGGCCAGGTGGGGGCGGCGTTCTGTCCAGTCCAGGCACGAGCGAACCGGCGGGCGTCGCGTGGCGGGCGGTTGTGCGATGCCGAGTTCAGCAAGCCAGGTGGTCCCGTCGCTGGTGAGAGTCAGCCCCTGCTCCCAGTCCAGCAGCCCCCGTTCGGTCATCGCCTCGGTGATCGCGACTCCGAGAGCGCCGGCGAGATGGTCGTAGCACGTGCGGGCGCGGGCCAGCGCCCGGCTGCGGTTGGCAGCGGGCAGCGAGCGGGGCGGATCGGCGCGTCGAGGCGCCATCGAGGCAAGCTTCTCGATCAGTTCGGCCGTGTCGGGGTCGGCCAGGCGAACGTAGCGATGGCGGCCTTGGCGCTCCTGTGTGAGCAGTCCTCCGCTGACCAGGAGGTTCAAGTGCCCAGTCGCCGTCGAGGCGGCCACTCCGGCATACCGCGCCAACTCGATCGCGGTCCATGCACGGCCGTCCAGAAGGGCCAGGCAGAAGCTGGCCCGGGTGCCGTCGGCCAGCAGTGCGGCCAGGGCGGCCAGGTCAGGGCCCTCGACGTGAGCGTCATGGCTGTTCATCGCTGTCCATTGTCTCCCTGCGATCCTTCGGCGGCCGCCGAAGGATCGCAGGTCTACGGTCGGCCCCATGAACACCGCTACGCCCAGCAGCGCGCCCACCGATCTGTCCTCCGAACACGTGACCGTCACGCCGAGCATCCTGTACTTCGGAACGCCGGTCGTGCTGCTCTCCACAGAAAACGAGAACGGCTCCTTCAATCTTGCGCCGATGTCCTCGGCCTGGGCTCTGGGCCACGTGATCGTCCTCGGGCTTGGCGCTGATGGACAGACCGCGCACAATCTCCGCAGCCGCCGTGATCTGGTGGTCAACCTCCCCGCGCCCACACAGTGGCCGGCGGTAGAACGATTGGCGCCGCTGACCGGGCGCACCCCGGTACCCGTGGGCAAACGTGGTTCCTTCCGTTTCGAGCCGGACAAGTTCGCCGCCGCCGGCTTGCGGCCTCAGCCCTCCGAGCTGGTTCGGCCGCCTCGCGTCGCGGAATGCCCGATGCAGTTGGAAGCCCGCGTTGCCCGGGCGCAACCCGATGCCTCTGGAGAGTTCCTCATCGTCGAAGCCCGTGTGCTCAAGGTGCACGCTGATCCCCGGATCGTCGTTTCCGGTTCCCAGCACATCGACCCAGCCGCGTGGAGCCCGCTGATCTACAACTTTCGCCACTACTACGGACTCGGCCCCGAACTGGGCCACAGCTTCCGCTCCCAGACAGCCTGACCAAGTCGGTGGTCCACCGCGAAGAGCCATGGGACAAGCGAGGAGATTGAGCGCGGACCATCACCCGGCGGCTCACCCTCGGTTCGCGGGTGTTCATGCTGAATAATGCCGGTATGCGTGGTGGGGATGGGCTGTTCGAGGTCGAGCCGGTCGAGAAGCAGCAGCCGCGGGGTGGTCCGGCGGCGGCGAGGAGCGCGGCTTCCCGCCCTACGATCCGCGCCTGATGGTGCGCCTGCTGATCTACGGCTGCACCACCCCATTTGCCCGTTACTGACGCAGGCTCCTAGGACCCGAGCCGCCCCTACCCCCGCAGATCCTCCCTGGCCTGCACCGCGATGTCCGGGAAGTCCGTCACCACCGCGTCCACGCCCTGCTCGTAGTGGAAGGCGTACTCGGCGAACGCGTCGCCGAAGGCGTTGGGGTCGGTGCCCCGGCGGTACGCGGCCGGGAGGTACTGGTTCTCCGCCCTGAAGGTGTACGCGCCCACCTTCAGGCCCGCCGCGTGGGCGTCCGCCAGCAGCGTGTTCGGCGGGACCAGCGAGGACTTGTCCGGGCCGATCCACTGCGCGTACGAGGCGATCTCGCGCAGCCCGGCCGGGGTCATCATGTCCCGGTAGGTGATCCCGTGCCCGTACGGGCCGCCGCTCGTGCCCAGTGCCTGCCACAGCGGGAGGCCGAGGCGGGCGGCGGCCACCCGGCGCAGGCTGCCGGGCTCGAAGGACTGGACGACACAGTCGCGGGCGGTCAGCCGGTTGCGGCGGATCACCCGGATCAGCTCCTCCTCCAGCGGCAGCCCGATCGAGCGGAAGTACGTCGGGTGCTTCGTCTCCGGGAACACCGCGATCCGCCGGCCCGACTCCCGCGACAGCCGCCGGGCCAGGTCCACGACCTCCTGGAACGTCAGCACCCGGCCCCGCCCGTCGAAGACCGTGTTGCGGTTCCGGACCAGCGGCAGCCGCTCCACCGTGCGCAGCGTCTTCAGCTCCCGCAGGGTGAAGTCCTCGGTGAACCAGCCGGTCACCGCCTTGCCGTCGACCGTCTTCGTGGTGCGGCGGTCCGCGAACTCCGGGCGGTCGGCGACGTCCGTCGTCCCGCCGATCTCGTTCTCGTGCCGCACGACCAGGACATGGTCCTTCGTCGGCACGAGGTCCGGCTCGATCCAGTCGGCCCCGGCCCGTACGGCATAGGTGTACGCGTCGGCGGTGTGCTCGGGCCGCCAGCCCGCCGCCCCGCGATGCCCGATGACCAGGGGCCCCGACGGACGGTGGGGGTGACGGTCCACGGCGGGGGCGGCGACGGCCGGGGCGGAGGCCGCGGCGGTGACGGCGGCAGTGGCCAGGAGGATCGAACGGCGCCTGGGGGCAACGGACATGACGGCTCCTCGGATGGGGTGAGCCATCACGGAAGCGAGAACGGGTGACGGCCCGGGGTACGGCGCCCGGCCCTGCGATGTCCTGTCGGCCACGGATGCGCGCCGCGCCGGGCCCCGGCACCGGAACGCGAGAGGCCGAAAACGCCGAAACGCCGGGCTCCGCCCCGATCGTACGAGGAGGAGCCCGGCGTTCGTAGAGGCCGTGCGGGAGCTGTGCGGGAACCGCAGCCGTACGGCTGGGCGGGAACTACTTCCGCTGCGCCGGGATCTCGGCCGCGGTGCCGGCCCCCGTGCCTGTGCCGTCGTCGGCACCCTCGTCGCCCCGCCGCCGCTGCCGCAGGAGGCCGAGGCCGATCAGCACCACCGTCAGCGCCCCCGTGGCCAGCAGCTGGTCACGGGTGTCCGGCTGGCGCAGCATCAGCAGGAAGATGCCCACCATGGCCGCCAGCGCGACGATCGTGCCGATCGGGAAGAACCACATCCGGACGACCAGCGTCTCCGGTGCCTCCCGCTCGGTGCGCCGGCGCAGGATCAGCTGCGAGACCGCGATGAAGATCCACACCACCAGGATCACGGCGCCGATCATGTTCAGCAGCCAGGGGAAGACGTCGTCCGGACGCCAGTAGCTGAGCAGCACGCACAGGAACCCGAAGACCGAGGAGAACATCACCGCGTTGCGCGGCACCCCGGAGGAGATCTTGCCGAGTACCGAGGGGCCCTGGCCGCGGGCGACCAGCGAGCGGGCCATCCGGGACGCGCCGTAGATGTTGGCGTTCATCGCGGAGAGCAGCGCGATGAGGATGACCACGTTCATGATCTGCGCCGCGCTCCCGACGCCCAGGTGGTCGAGCATCGCGTAGAACGGGCCGACCTCGGCGACCTTCGGGTCGTCCCAGGGGACCAGCGTGACGATGACCGCCATCGAGCCGATGTAGAAGACCGCGATGCGCCACATCGCCGTACGGACCGCCTTCGCGACACCCTGCACCGGGTTCTCGGACTCGGCCGCCGCGATGGTGACGGTCTCCAGACCGCCGTACGCGAAGACGGAGGCGAGGAGTCCGATGATGAAGCCGTCCATGCCCTTCGGCAGGAAGCCGCCGTCGCCCGTGAGGTTGGTGAGTCCCGGCGCGTCCGTGTCGGGCAGCACGCCGAAGATCGCCAGCAGGCCGAGCACCAGGAACAGCGTGATCGCGATGACCTTGAGCGCGGCGAACCAGAACTCGAACTCGCCGAAGTTCTTCACGGCGGCCAGGTTGGTCCCGAGGAAGATCACCATGAACAGGGCGACCCAGGCCCACTCCGGGGTCCCCGGCAGCCAGCCGCTGACGATCTGCGCGGCGCCGATGCCCTCCAGACCCACGGCGACGCAGAGCAGGAACCAGAAGGACCAGCCCGCGGTGAACCCGGCCCACGGGCCGATCGCCCGCTCGGCGTGCACGGAGAAGGAGCCGGACGCCGGGTTGGCGGCCGACATCTCGCCGAGCATGCGCATCACCATCATGACGAGCAGCCCGGATATGGCGTACGCGATGATGATCGAGGGTCCGGCGGCGGCGATCCCGGCGCCCGAGCCGACGAAGAGCCCGGCGCCGATCACCCCGCCGAGGGCGATCATCGAGAGGTGGCGCTGCTTGAGGCCGTGGGTGAGCGCGGAGTCCGCCGAAGGCCCTGCGGGGGCCGCGGAGCCGGCGGTGGGGGGAGACGCGGAGGTCCGAGGCATGGACGAGCTCTGTTCGCTAGCTGAGACAAGGGGACGAACCCACAGTCTGAGCATCCGTACCGCTCACACGGAATGACTGTCCGCTATACGGTCACCAGGCTCACACAAGGTGCACACGCGCCTACCGATCGGTAAACGCCGAGGGCTCCCGAGAGGCTCTGCGTTCCCGCCACTCGCGCCCCACCGCCACCAGCAGCACCAGCGCCGTCGCCCCCGCCGACCACAGCACCTGCGGCCGGGCCGCGTCGTCGGTCAGCATCAGCAGCAGCACACCCAGCAGCCCGGCCAGCGTCACCCAGGTCAGATACGGGAACCACCACATACGCAGCGCGAGCGCGTCGGGGGCCTCCTGTTCCAGCCGGGCGCGCAGCCGCAGCTGGGAGGCGGCGATCAGCGCCCAGACGAACAGCAGGACCGCGCCGACCGAGTTGAGCATGTAGAGGAACACCGTGTCGGGCCAGATCAGATTGAGCAGGACGGACACGAAACCGAAGGCCACCGAGGCCAGCACCGCCCGCCTCGGCACGCCGCCCGCCTGACCGGAGGAGCCGTCGGAACCGCCGGAGCCACCGGAACCGGCACTCTTCGGGGCCCCGCCCGAGACCTTCAGCAGCCCGCGCGGCGCCTCCCCCCGCTCCGCCAGCGAGAAGATCATCCGGGAGGAGCCGTACAGATTGGCGTTGAGCGCGGAGAGCAGCGCCACGAACACCACGATGTTCATGATCTGCCCGGCCGACGGCACCCCGATCGCGTCCAGCACCTTCACATAGGGGCTCAGCCCGGCCTGCTGCGCGGTCCACGGCAGCACGGTCACGATCACCAGCATCGAGCCGACGTAGAAGAAGAGGATCCGCACCACCGCGCTGCGCACCGCCCGCCCCACCGCACGCGCCGGGTCGTCCGTCTCTGCGGCGGCGATGGTCACGACCTCAAGCCCGCCGAAGGCGAACACCACGGTCAGCACCCCGGAGACGACCCCGCTCCAGCCGTTCGGCAGGAAGCCGCCCCGGCCGGTCAGGTTGGTCATCCCGACCGGGTCGGTGTCCGGCAGCAGGCCGAAGACCGCCAGCCCGCCGAGCACCAGGAACACCACGATCGCGCCGACCTTCAGGGAGGCGAACCAGAACTCGAACTCGCCGAAGTTCTTCACCGCCGTCAGGTTCGCCACGGTGAACACCACCATGAACAGCAGCACCCACGCCCAGGGTTCGACGCCCGGCACCCAGCCGTGGGCGATCTGCGCGGCCGCCGTCGCCTCCACGGCGAGGACCACCACCAGCAGGAACCAGTACAGCCAGCCGACGCTGAACCCGGCCCACCGCCCGAGCGCCCGTTCCGCGTGCACCGAGAACGAACCGGAGGCGGGCATCGCGGCGGACATCTCGCCCAGCATCCGCATCACCAGCATCGCGAGCGCCCCCGCGATCAGATACGAGACGACGATCGCGGGCCCCGCCCGCGATCCTGGTGATGCGGATGCTGGGCG
>NZ_QWFA01000203.1 GCF_003501885.1 Streptomyces globisporus | reverse complement strand
TCCTCCCGCCCCCTGTCCCTGCCGGGACCCCCGCAGGCGGGCTAACCTGCGGTGCAGCCCGTTGCCACGGCCGCTCAAGGAGGACCATCGGTGCCGCAGCTCCCCGACGACCTGGACGCCGTCGCGGTACGCACGTGGTGCTCGCTGGCCCTGGAGGCCCTGGGCCGGGAGCGCGCGGAGATCGACGCGATCAACGTCTATCCCATCGCCGACGGGGACACCGGCACCAACCTCTATCTGACCGTCGAGTCCGCGGCCGCCGCCGTCGAAGCGGTCTTCGCCGCCCATGAGACCGGCACCACCGCACCCGCCACCGCCGACGCCGTACGCGCCATGGCGCACGGCGCCCTGATCGGCGCCCGCGGGAACTCCGGCACGATCCTGGCCCAGCTGCTGCGCGGCATGGCCGGGGTCCTGGCCGACGGCGGCGACGCCGCCCATCTGCGCCTCGCTCTCACGAGCGCCGCCGACGCGGCCCGGCAGGCCGTCGCCCACCCCGTCGAGGGCACCGTGCTCACCGTCGCCGCCGAGGCCGCCCGGGCCGCCCGGGCCGCCCGGGGCGAGGACCCCGACCTGCGCACCGTCGTCACCGCCGCCCACGAGGGGGCGCGCGCCGCCCTCGCGCGCACCCCCGAGCAGCTCGCCGTCCTCGGCCGGGCCGGCGTGGTCGACGCCGGGGGCCGGGGGCTGGTGGCGGTGCTGGGCGCGCTGGTGGAGACGGTGACCGGGCAGGCTCCCGTACGAGGACCCCGTACCGCCTCCGGGAACGCCGCGAAGGCGCCCGTGATCGTGGACGGAGGGTCCGTGGTGGGGCTGCCGGTGGGCGGCACACCGGTGGAGGGCGTCACGGAGGGAGGCCTTCCGGTGGCCGCTCCGGGGGAGCTCCCGCTCGACTGCCCCGAGGACGGGGGCGCCGGGCCCGCGTTCGAGGTGATCTACCTCCTGGAGGCCCGCGACGAGCAGGTGGCCCGGCTGCGCACCCGGCTCGACGCGCTCGGCGACTCCCTGGTCGTCGTTGGCGGTGACGGGCTCTGGCACGTCCACGTCCATGTCGACGACGCCGGGGCGGCCGTGGAAGCGGGCGTCGAGGCCGGGCGGCCCTACCGGATCCGGATCACCCACTTCGCCACCGAGAGCGGCCACGACGTCCGCGTCCAGGCCGAACCCGCCCAGCGCGCCGTCGTCGTGGTGGTCCCCGGCGACGGCTTGGCCGGGCTCTGCACCGAGGCCGGCGCCACCACCGTGATCGCGCGCCCCGGCGAACCCCCCGCCAGCGGCGAACTGGTCGACGCCATCCGCCGCGCCCACGCCCGCGAGGTGGTCCTGCTGCCCAACGACGCGGCGCTGCGCCACACCGCGGCCGCCGCCGCCGAACAGGCCAGGACCGAGGGGGTCCGGGTCGCCCTCGTCCCCACCCGCGCCGCCGTGCAGGGCATCGCCGCGCTCGCCGTCCACGAACCCGACCGCGGCTTCGACGAGGACGTGGTGGCCATGACCGCGGCCGCCGGGGCCACCCGCTACGCCGAACTGGCCGTCGCCGAGCGCCAGTCGTGGACCATGGCGGGCATCTGCCAGGCCGGGGACATCCTCGGACTGATCGACGGCGACGTGGCCGTGATCGGCGCCGACGTCCCGGGCACCGCCCGCACCGTGCTCGACCGGATGCTGGCGGCGGGCGGCGAACTGGTCACCCTCGTCCTCGGCGAGGACGTCCCCGACGCGCTGGCCGACGCACTGGAGGAGCACGTACGGGAGGGCCACCTCGCCGTGGACACGGTGGTCTACCGGGGCGGCCACCAGCGCGCACCGCTGCTCATCGGCGTCGAGTAGCGGCCCCGCCGCCGCGCCCGGCGGACAGCTGTCAGTGCCGTGGTGTGCAATGGATCGCGTGTCCTCGTTCGATGAACCTCTGAAGAAGCTGCTCGGCGGAGCCACCGCGAAGGTGATGGCCGAACACCTCGACCTGCACACGGTCGGTGATCTGCTGCACCACTACCCGCGGCGGTACGAGGAGCGCGGCAAGCTGACCGCGCTGGCCGACCTCCCGCTGGACGAGCACGTCACGGTCGTCGCCCAGGTCGCCGACGCCCGGATCCTGATGTTCAACAACGGCCGGGGCAAACGCCTGGAGGTCACCCTCACCGACGGCAGCGGCCGCCTCCAGCTGGTCTTCTTCGGCCACGGCGTCCACAAGCCGCACAAGGAGCTGCTCCCGGGCCGCCAGGCGATGTTCGCGGGCAAGGTCTCCGTCTTCAACCGCAAGATGCAGCTCGCCCACCCCACGTACCAACTGCTCGACGCCTCCGACGCCGACGAGGCCACCGAGGCCGTGGACGCCTTCGCCGGACGGCTGCTGCCGATCTACCCCGCGTGCAAGCAGCTCGACTCCTGGCGGATCGCCAAGGCCGTGGACGCCGTCCTGCCCAGCGCCCGGGACGCGGTGGACCCGCTGCCCGCCGCCCTGCGCGAGGGGCGCGGCTTCACCCCGCTGCCCGAGGCCTTGCTCAAGGTGCACCGCCCGCAGACCAAGGCCGATATCGAGGACGCCAAGGCCCGCCTCAAATGGGACGAGGCGTTCGTCCTCCAGGTCGCTCTGGCCCGCCGCCGGTACGCCGACACCCAGCTGCCCGCCGCCGCCCGCCGCCCCGTCGCGGACGGCCTGCTGGACGCGTTCGACGCCAAGCTGCCGTTCACCCTCACCGAGGGCCAGGAGAAGGTCAGCAAGGAGATCTTCGACGACCTCGCCACCGAGCACCCGATGCACCGCCTCCTCCAGGGCGAGGTGGGCAGTGGCAAGACCATGGTGGCCCTGCGCGCCATGCTCGCCGTGGTCGACGCGGGCGGCCAGGCCGCGATGCTCGCCCCCACCGAGGTCCTCGCCCAGCAGCACCACCGCTCGATCACCGAGATGATGGGCGAGCTGGCCGAGGGCGGCATGCTGGGCGGCTCGGACCGGGGGACCAAGGTCGTGCTGCTCACCGGCTCGATGGGCACGGCCGCCCGGCGTCAGGCCCTGCTCGACCTGGTCACCGGCGAGGCCGGGATCGTCATCGGCACCCACGCCCTCATCGAGGACAAGGTCCAGTTCCACGACCTGGGCCTGGTCGTCGTGGACGAACAGCACCGCTTCGGCGTGGAACAGCGCGACGCCCTGCGCTCCAAGGGCAAGCAGCCGCCCCACCTCCTCGTCATGACCGCCACCCCCATCCCCCGTACGGTCGCGATGACGGTCTTCGGCGACCTGGAGACCTCCGTCCTGGACCAGCTCCCGGCCGGCCGCTCCCCGATCGCCAGCCATGTGGTCCCCGCCAAGGACAAGCCCCACTTCCTCGCCCGAGCCTGGGAACGCGTCCGCGAGGAGGTCGAGAACGGCCACCAGGCGTATGTGGTCTGCCCCCGCATCGGCGACGACGCGGAGGAGGAGAAGAAGGGCAAGGCCAAGAAGAAGGCCGCCGAGGAGGATCCGGACAAGCGCCCGCCGCTCGCCGTCCTCGAGATCGCCGACGAGCTGCGCACGGGCGCGCTGGCCGGGCTGACCGTCGAGGTGCTGCACGGCCGGATGCACCCCGACGAGAAGGACGACGTCATGCGCCGGTTCGCCGCCGGGGACGTCGACGTCCTGGTCGCCACCACCGTCATCGAGGTCGGGGTCAACGTCCCCAACGCCACCGCCATGGTGATCATGGACGCCGACCGCTTCGGCGTCTCCCAGCTCCACCAGCTGCGCGGCCGCGTCGGCCGTGGCTCCGCCCCCGGGCTCTGCCTGCTGGTCAGCGAGGCCCACGAGGCGAGCCCCGCCCGCGCCCGCCTCTCCGCCGTCGCCGCCACCCTCGACGGCTTCGAGCTCTCCCGTATCGACCTGGAGCAGCGCCGCGAGGGCGATGTGCTGGGCCAGGCCCAGTCCGGGGTGCGCTCCTCGCTCCGGATGCTCACCGTCATCGACGACGAGGAGGTCATCGCCGCCGCCCGAGAGGAGGCCGTGGCGATCGTCGCCGCCGACCCGGAGCTGGAGCACCTGCCGGAGCTGCGCACGGTGCTGGCCGCCCTCCTGGACAAGGACCGCGAGGAGTATCTCGACAAGGGGTGAGCCCGGGGCCGTCCTGCTGGTGCGGGCCGTACGCCATATCGTGGACGCACGGCCCGTGCCCGTACGCACGCGCCCGATGGATGCCCCCGACCCCGAGGACCCGACACCCATGACCCGCGTGATCGCCGGCTCGGCCGGCGGACGCCGCCTGGCCGTCCCGCCCGGCACCGGCACCCGCCCCACCTCCGACCGTGCGCGCGAGGGCCTCTTCTCCACCTGGCAGGCGCTCCTCGGCACCCTGGAGGGGACCCGGGTCGCCGACCTGTACGCCGGATCCGGCGCCGTCGGCCTCGAAGCGCTCTCCCGCGGCGCGGTCCACGCCCTGCTCGTGGAGGCCGACCCGAAGGCCGTCCGCACGGTCCGCGACAACGTCCGCACCCTCGGCCTCCCGGGCGCCGAGGTCCGTACCGGCAAAGCCGAACAGATCGTGACAGGACCGGCACCCGCCGACCCGTACGACATCGTCTTCCTCGATCCGCCGTACGCCGTGACCGACGACGATCTTCGCGAGATCCTGCTCACACTCCGTGCTCAGGGGTGGCTCGCCGACGATGTGCTCGTCACCGTGGAACGCAGCACCCGGGGCGGAGAATTCGGCTGGCCCGCCGGATTCGAGCCACTGCGGTCCCGTCGCTACGGCGAGGGAACGCTTTGGTACGGTCGCGCCGCCGCTACGTGCGAAGACGCACGATGACCGGACCGGAGAGCGAGGGAATCACTGTGCGCCGCGCCGTCTGTCCGGGGTCGTTCGACCCCATCACCAACGGACATCTCGACATCATTGGCCGAGCCTCGAAGCTGTACGACGTGGTGCACGTGGCGGTGATGATCAACCAGTCCAAGAAGGGGCTGTTCACCGTCGACGAGCGGATCGAGCTGATCCGCGAGGTCACCGCCGACTTCGGCAACGTCGAGGTGGAGTCCTTCCACGGCCTGCTGGTCGACTTCTGCAAGCAGCGGGAGATCCCGGCGATCGTGAAGGGCCTGCGGGCCGTCAGCGACTTCGACTACGAGCTGCAGATGGCCCAGATGAACAACGGCCTCTCCGGCGTCGAGACGCTCTTCGTGCCGACCAACCCGACGTACAGCTTCCTGTCGTCGTCGCTGGTCAAGGAGGTGGCGACCTGGGGCGGCGACGTCTCCCACCTGCTGCCGCCGACCGTCCACGAGGCGCTCGTGAAGCGGCTCGGTGAACGCTGACGTACTGACGGGCCGTCACCAGGTGTCGGGCGGTGGCCGACTGGCCTTACAGTCGTCCCGTCCGTCTCCAACGGAGCAGCAGCTTCAACAGAGCAGCAGAGAGTGGCGAGCACACGGTGGACGTGCAGAAGAAGCTCGACGAGATCGTCGAAGCGGTCGGGAGCGCCCGATCCATGCCCATGTCGGCCTCGTGCGTGGTCAACCGCGCCGAGCTGCTCGCCATGCTCGAAGAGGTGCGCCAGGCCCTGCCCGGCTCCCTCGCCCAGGCCCAGGAGCTGATCGGCGGCCAGGAGCAGTTCGCCGAGCAGGCCCGCCAGGAGGCCGAGCGGATCATCGAGTCGGCCCACGCCCAGCGCGCCTCGCTGATCTCCGAGACCGAGATCGCCCGGCAGTCGCAGAGCGAGGCCGACCGGATCCTGTCCGAGGCCCGCCGCGAGGCCGAGGAGGTCCGGGCCGAGGCCGACGACTACGTCGACAGCAAGCTCGCCAACTTCGAGGTCGTCCTCACCAAGACCATCGGCTCGGTGGACCGGGGCCGCGAGAAGCTCCTCGGCCGGGGGCAGGGCCTGGACGAGCAGGGTTACGAGGACCCCGACTTCACCGAGGCCCCCGAGCGCAGCGCCGACCCGGAGACGCTGAAGCAGCGGGCCGACGCGTACGTGGACGCCAAGTTCGGCGCCTTCGAGGCCGTCCTCGCCAAGACCCTGGAGGCCGTCGGCCGCGGTCGGCAGAAGCTGCACGGCCGGGTCGCCACCGACGACCTCGGCGCGCACATCGCCGCCCAGGACGCCGCGGGCGGCCAGGGCCACACCAGCGACGCCGACTATCTGGCCGGTCTCGCCGAGATGGCCACCCCCGAACCCCGGCAGGCACCGCAGCAGGCGCCCCAGCAGCCCGCCTACCCGGCGCAGCCGACGGCCGAGCCGAGCTACGCGCAGGCGGCGTACGGCTATCAGGAGCAGCCGCTCCAGCAGGGTGTCCAGGACGCGTACGGCTACCAGCAGCAGCCCGACCCGTACGCGGCGTACCAGCAGCAGGGCGGCTACGACCCCAACGGCTACCCGCCCCAGCCCACCGGCCGGCCCGACTACGGCTGGCAGCAGCAGACCCAGCAGCACGGGCAGGGACAGGGTCAGGCGCCCGACCAGCAGGGCGGCGGCGCGCTGGACGAGACCAGCCTCTTCGACACCAGCATGATCGACCTGGAGCAGCTGCGCCGGTACGAACAGGGTCGCTGACCCCGGCGGGGCTGCCCCGATTGGGTGCTGAGCGGTCCGTCCAGTATCCTGAATCCTCGGTCGCACATAGGTCCGCGATTCCGGCTGCCCGTTTCGTCTACGAATCGGGACCATTTGACTCCGGACCGTAGACGGCCCCCTCCTTCGCAGTACGACACCCATGATTTCGAAAGCAGGAAAAGCCCTGAACGGCCACCTCGACCACCGCAACCCTCTCGTGTTCGATACGCACGAGCTGGGTCGGCGTCCCGGTGCCATGAAGCGGCTGTCCCGCTCGGTGGAAGCACCCGGTTCACCGGTCCTGGGCATCGACGGCGTCATCGGCGTGCCGGAAGGCGCGCCCGTGGAGCTGGACCTCCGCCTCGAATCGGTCATGGAAGGGGTGCTTGTCACAGGCACCGCCGGTGCGACCGCCGAGGGGGAGTGCGTAAGGTGTCTGGAGCCGCTGACCGTAGAGGTCGACGCGGACTTCCAGGAAATGTTCTCGTACCCTGACGCCGATGACCGGGGCCGCAGCAGTGCGGCGGAACCGGCCGACGACGCCGAGGACGACGAGGACAGGTTCTTTCTCGAGGACGGCTTGTTCGACCTCGAACCCATGCTGCGTGACGCGGTAGTGCTCGCACTGCCCATGCAGCCGGTGTGCTCGGAGGACTGCGCCGGTCTGTGTTCCGAATGCGGAATCAGGCTGGACGAGAATCCGGGCCACCACCACGACGCCGTCGACATCCGTTGGGCGGCACTGCAAGGACTCGCCGAGACCGTTCAGGACGGCGAGAAGGACAACATGGGCGGCGCCGAACCGGGCGTCGACGAGAAGCAGGAGAAGTAGCCGTGGCTGTTCCGAAGCGGAAGATGTCGCGCAGCAACACGCGCCACCGCCGGTCGCAGTGGAAGGCTGCGGTCCCCACCCTGGTTTCGTGCGAGCGTTGCCAGGAGCCCAAGCTCCAGCACATTGCGTGCCCGAGCTGCGGCACCTACAACAAGCGCCAGGTCCTCGAGGTCTGAGCGGCTGGTGAGAGGCCCGATGTCTGAGTTGTCCAGCGCCAAGAAGCAGGCAGACAACGTCAACACAGCCTCGTCCCACACGCTTCTGGAAGGGCGGCTCGGGTATCACCTCGAGTCCGCCCTTCTGGTGCGTGCGCTGACCCACCGTTCCTACGCGTACGAGAACGGCGGCCTGCCCACCAACGAGCGGCTCGAATTCCTCGGGGATTCGGTGCTCGGCCTGGTGGTCACGGACACGCTGTACCGCACCCACCCCGACCTGCCCGAAGGCCAGCTGGCCAAGTTGCGGGCCGCGGTGGTCAACTCGCGTGCGCTGGCGGAAGTGGGCCGCGGCCTCGAACTCGGCTCGTTCATCCGGCTCGGCCGCGGTGAAGAGGGCACGGGGGGCCGGGACAAGGCTTCCATCCTCGCCGACACACTGGAAGCAGTGATCGGCGCGGTCTATCTCGACCAGGGCCTCAGCGCGGCCTCGGAGCTGGTCCACCGGCTCTTCGACCCGCTGATCGACAGGTCCTCGAACCTCGGCGCCGGCCTGGACTGGAAGACCAGCCTCCAGGAACTCACCGCGAGCGAGAGCCTCGGAGTCCCCGAGTACCTCGTCACGGAGACCGGCCCGGATCACGAGAAGACCTTCACTGCTGCCGCTCGCGTCGGTGGTGTCTCGTACGGCACCGGCACCGGCCGTAGCAAGAAGGAAGCGGAGCAGCAGGCGGCCGAGTCCGCCTGGCGCGAGATCAGCGCCGCCGCAGAGGCACGGCAGGCCGCGGAGAAGTCCGCGGCCGACGGAGGGGCCGCCGACACCCCTGCCGAACCGTCGCCGAACACGGACGCCGCTCCGGCCTGAAGCTGTACGAGAACCCCTCGGTGCCTTGCGCACCGGGGGGTTTTCCCTGTCCAGGGGCGCGGTTCACGCGGTCACCGGAGTCTTTGCGGTCCTCGCGTCTCCGCCCGCCCCGTACTACCGTCGATGTGTCTGGAGTGGTGCACCGTGCCCGAGCTGCCCGAGGTCGAAGTCGTCCGCAGGGGACTTGAGCGCTGGGTCAGCGGCCGCACCGTCACCGAGGTCGAGGTCCTGCACCCGCGCTCGGTCCGCCGGCACCTCGCGGGCGGCGTCGACTTCGCCGCCCGGCTCCGCGGGGTCCGCTTCGGTCCGGCGATGCGGCGCGGCAAGTACCTCTGGGTGCCGATCGAGGAGGCGTCCGCCTCGCTGCTCGGCCACCTGGGGATGAGCGGCCAGCTGCTGGTGCAGCCCGCGGACGCGCCCGACGAGAAGCACCTGCGGATCCGGATGCGGTTCGACGACGCGCTCGGCACCGAACTGCGCTTCGTCGACCAGCGCACCTTCGGCGGGCTCTCGCTGCACGGCAACACCCCCGAGGGACTGCCCGACACCATCGCGCACATCGCCCGGGACCCGCTCGACCCGCTCTTCGACGACGCCGCGTTCCACACCGCGCTGCGGCTGCGCCGCACCACCGTCAAGCGCGCCCTGCTCGACCAGTCGCTGATCAGCGGCGTCGGCAACATCTACGCCGACGAGGCGCTCTGGCGGGCCAAGCTGCACTACGACCGGCCGACCGCGACCCTGACCCGCCCCAAGTCCGCCGAACTGCTCGGCCACGCCCGCGACGTCATGAACGCGGCCCTCGCCCAGGGCGGCACCAGCTTCGACAGCCTGTACGTCAACGTGAACGGCGAGTCCGGCTACTTCGACCGGTCGCTCGACGCGTACGGCCGGGAGGGCGAGCCCTGCAACCGGTGCGCTACCCCGATGCGCCGCCGCGCCTGGATGAACCGCTCCAGCTACTACTGCCCGCGTTGTCAGCGGCCGCCGCGCGCCTCGTCGTAACGCGCCCGGGAGGCCAGGACCTCGTCCATCCGCCCCTCGACACAGTGGATGAGACCGAGGAGCTTCTCGGCGACCTCGCGGCCGAACGGGGTGAGCTCGTAGTCCACCCGGGGCGGGTTCACCGGCTGGGCCTCCCGCAGGACGAGTCCGTCCCGCTCCAGGGCGTGCAGGGTCTGGGAGAGCATCTTCTCGCTGACCCCGTCGACCCGGCGGCGCAGCTCGTTGAACCGGAGGCTCTCCTCGTGCAGGGCGCCGATCGTCAGACCGCCCCAGCGCCCGGTGACGTGCTCCAGCGTCGAGCGTGAGGGGCACGCGCGCGAGAAGACGTCGAACGCGAGGTTGTCGAAGCCGTCCGTACCCGTGCTGCCCGTATCCGTATCGCTGGCCATACCCAAAGCTTACTCCCGTACAGCGCTCACCCCGAGGGAGCGCTGTACGGGAGTAAGAAGACCGGTCGGGTCGGTCAGAAGCCGAAGAAGAGACGGGCCGCGCTTCTGGCCTGCGGTTGTGTAGTCGGCTGACGCCCTGAACTGCGACTTCGTAGTGGGTGGTTGTCAGCGTTGGTCGTCGTTGAGCACCCTCGCACGGCCCAGAGGCGGCCCGAGCGGGTGGCTGTTTGATCCCCTCAACGCGCACTGCAGGGCGCTCCCTCTTGGATCGTTCTCGATATACGCTTGTCTCTCGTACTCGATACATGCTCTAATGGGCGCATGGTGAACATTCGGCTCACTAAACCGACGATTGCGGTCCTACAGACTTTGCTTTCGGCTCCGAGTGAAGCTCCTGCATGGGGCCTCAGTATTTGCCGGGATGCCGACCTTGGTCCTGGCACCGTCTATCCGATTCTTGACCGGCTTGCAGAGCGTGGTTGGGTGACGAGCTTCGATGAGACGGGGCCGCACCCCGGTCGGCCGGCGCGGCGGTTCTATGAACTGACGGGCACTGGACGTCAGTACGCCGTATCGGCGCTGGAGGCGCGCAAGGTGCGCCGGTTCGGACTTGGCCTTTCGGGCGGTGCGGCGTGAGTACCCTTCCCAGGAAGCTTGAGTTCTCGGACGGCTGCGTCAAGCAGATGAACACTTTGGCTGTGGTCGACCAGCAGAAGCTGGGGCATAGCATTACGAGCTACATCTCCGGACGTAAGCGGCCCGATGTCCATCACATCCGCACCGGTCGAACCTTTGTGCGTATTGAAGAGGTGCGCGTATCGGAAGAGTTGTGGGCCCTAGTGCGGAAAGCCGCTCCCAACTGCTACGTCATGGAACGCCTTGTGCAGGGCGACCGCGACCTTGTGAGTCAGGTCGGGATTGACGTAGCGATGCGTCACTGGGCGGTTCAGCGGATGGCCAACCAGGCAGGTCCGGCGGCACGGCGCGTGACCAGCCTGGCGGCCTGGCTATCGGGGCCTCATCGCGCCCACTTGCAGCATGAGTGGGCTGCTCACCTTGCTGGCTCTCCGGAAGAGGGCGTTGTCCTCTCGTCTCGGCAGAAACTCCTGCTTGCGATGGGCTTCCTGTGTGCAGCTCTGCGCATGCGCTCCAGTGACGCTGTCCGACCGGCGTGGCGGCCTGTTGATTGGACGCTGCGCAGCGCATCGCGCACAAACGCGACTATCACTGCTGTCGTAGGTGCGCAGGCTGTCTACATTGTTGGAGATGGCGGTCTCTCCGCATTGGTGACCGATGTATGGGAACCGTGCGGCATTGCCGGGGCTGGTCTTTACGTTTTGACACGGTGGCTTCGTCGCCTGCGCGGAATTGAGCTGGCGGAATCAGCGCGCGAACCTGGAGATGGTAAGTAAGGCGGTAGCTACACTCGAAGCTTTACCCGCGACCTGCTTTAGCTCCCATCCCGTCCGCCTTCGACCCACACTCCGTGGAGCGGTCGTGGTTCAGGGCGTCAAGGTGGAGCGCGCCACTGTACGAACGACCTTGACGCCCTGGGCCGCNGCGGGCGCAGCCAGAGCCGGGAAGCGCGCCCGGCGGAGCGGAGCGCAGCCGGGTGCCTTGATGAGGTAGAGAAACCTGTAACAGCTCTCGTCGTCAGGCGGGTGCCACGAAGCAAACGGCGTCGACCTGCTTGCCGCCGAAGGTGTGGACGGCCTCCCCGATGCGTTGCCAGCCAAGGCGCTCATAGAGGCGGATCGCGGCTGCGTCCTTCGTCAAGACCTCCAGCACCAAGCGCAGGTGCCTCTCTCGGGCGTAGGCCGTAGCGGCTTCCATGAGGCGTTTACCGGCGGACGCCTTACGCGCTTCACGCGCCACGAAGAGTCGGGCTAGGACCCCGATGTGGGAGTTGTCGTCACCGCTCTCTTCCCTCCAGAGTCGGGCCACCTCTTCTCCCGGCTGCGGGCTGTTGATGGCGATATGCCCCACCACATGTCCATCGAGTTCCGCGACCCATGCCGCCAGAAGTCCTTCTGGAGATAGCCAGGCTTCAGGGTCCTTCACCCCTTCGACTGGGTATCCGTCGGATTCGTGTACGGCGGTGAGAACGGTTGCCGCCTCCGCAAGGTCACGTGCCTCACGCGGGCGAACTGTGGCCGTTGACATGCGTTTCCCCCTCCATTGCGGTCTACTCAACCGGCAGTTCGTAGAGCAGTCCTGTTTGGTCGGCTCGGTGTACGTACCTAGACACCTCGAACGGCTGCAAGTCCTGATCAAGGCTGGTGTGGAGCACCTCCAGAACCGGCACGCCTGGCAGCAATTGGAGGAACCGGGCTTCCTCTGGCGTTGGCATCCGCGCGCTGATCTCGTCACGGACCCGCGTCATGACGTGCCCTAGGTCCTCAAGCCGCCCATAGATTCCGTCCTTGCCGGTTTTCGGCTGCATGAGCAGGGTGCCTTGCGCCTCGTCCCACCGGAGGTACGTCGAGACGATCTGAACGGGTTCGTCGTCGGCGAAGTAGTGGTTCTCCCGGTGCACGACGCTCTGTTCGCCCGAGGGCACACCGAGGCGCTCCGCCACGTCGAGCGGCGGGGTCTCGCGCTCGATGTACAGCACGTCGATCCTGGGCACCTTGCCTTGACGCTGCGCCTCTAGTCGGAATGGGGTCAGCCCAGTCTCCCGGTTCTTGATCGAGTACCGATCGCTCCCGAACCTGAACAACTTCTGCGGCTCACGGACGAACACCCCCCGCCCGTGCTTGGCAGTCACGAGACCTTGCTCCGCAAGCAGTCGCACAGCCTCGCGCGCCGTGTTGCGGGCGGCCCCGAACTCCTCGGCCAATGCGCGCTCCGAGGGCAACTTCTCCCCGGCCGGGATCTCTCCGTCGCGGATCCGTCGGCGAAGCTCCTCCGCGATGCGTCTGCTTGCTGGCTGCTGAGTAGGGGGCTCGGACGGGTTCATGTCGACAGCGTACCAACTGGCTCAAGCCAGAAGCTTGACGACGCTTCCCGTGACGTGCTCAACTGGCTTAAGCCAGTAAGTGGCTCAAGCCAGTTGGGGCTGGCGCTTCTCGTGCTGCCCCACGCGATGAGGGAGACGCTCATGCCGTCCTTCAAGATCGATGTTTCGACCGCTGTTGTGTTCGTGGCGACGCCTCCGACTCCGAAGCTCGTGAGCAAGCAGACCGGTGAGATCGCGATCGACCGGGAGACCGGTGCCCCGCTCGCGACGGTGGGTCTGCTGGTCGCGGACGAGGGGGAGGGCAATCTCTACCAGGTGACCGTGCCGAACACGGGTGTCCCGGAGAACCTGGCCCCCGGTACCCCGGTCACGGTGATCGGCCTCAAGGCCCGGGACTGGGAGAACACGTTCAACGGCCAGACCCGGCACGGGATCAGCTTCCGCGCGGTCGCTGTGACCCCGCTGGGGGCCTGATCATGTCGGACCTGTCCACGGTGATCGAGGTTGCGGGGGCCTTATCGGCCGCCGGTGGCCTCGGCTACGCCAAGGCGCGCTCGCCTCGGGTGTTCTGGTCGCTGGTCGGTGCCCCGGTCGCCCGGGTCCGCTTCTCGGTGACGTACCGGGCGACGATGGATGTGTGCGGGCTGACGGTCCAGCCGTCCCGCCTGCGGGCGTTCATGGTCCGCAACGTGGCCCGCCAGGAAGTCCAGCCTGTTCCCCCGCAGGTCCGCCGGGTCCGCTACTCCTCGACCGGGATGCGGGCGACGCTTCGCCTCCCGGCCGGTCTGGAGCCTGCCGACGTGTCCGCCGCCTCCGAACGGCTCCGCCACGCCTGGGGCGTCCACTCCGTCCACGTGGTCGAGGTCAAGCCCGGGTTCGTGGAACTGCGAATGACCGGCTACGACGTGCTGCGCCGCGTGAAGATGCCCCGCCGCCTGCCCCGCAACGTCACCGCCGGTCCGCTGGTCGTGCCGGTGGCCCTGCGGGAGGACGGCACGGCGTTCGTCCGGGACTACCAGAAGGTCCCGCACGCCCTGACGGTCGGTGCGAACCAGTCGGGCAAGTCGATGTATCAGCGCAACCTCATCTCCGGTCTGGCCAAGCTCCCCGTCGGCCTGGTCGGGATCGACTGCAAGCGGGGTGTCGAACAGCGCGGCTATGCACCCCGCCTCTCCGCCCTGGCGGTCACTCCGGACGAGGCGGACGGGCTGCTGGAAGCCCTCGTGGGGGAGATGGAAGAGCGCTTCGACCTCCTCAGCAACCACGGCGTCTCGGACATCTGGGGTCTGCCTGCCGCGGTGCGCCCGGTGCCGTTGGTCATCCTGGTCGATGAGGTCGCGGAACTGTTCCTCGTCGCCGCGAAGAAGGATGAGGAACGCCGGGACCGGATGGTGATGCGGATGATCCGGCTCGCGCAGATGGCCCGTGCGGTGGGGATCTTCCTGGAGGTGTGCGGGCAGCGCTTCGGCTCCGACCTCGGTAAAGGCGCAACCGCCCTGCGTGCCCAGCTCACGGGCCGTGTAGTGCACCGGGTCAACGACAAACAGACCGCCGAGATGGCTCTCGGGGACATCGCCCCCGAAGCGGTCTTCGCCGCGACCACCATTCCCCCGGACCGTCCCGGTGTCGCTGTGGCTGGCGACTCCTCCGGGGGCTGGTCCCGCATCCGCACCCCCGCCATGACTCCGGCCGAAGCGGTCGCGGTCTGCCGGGAGTACGCGCACCTCACCCCGCATCTTGCCGCTCTGGCTCCGTTCCGGCCGGCCGTTTCCGCCGCCCCGGCTCCGGGCTCCCCGCTCCTCAAGCCCCGCCCGGCGACCAGCTAACTCCCCACCCTGCAACACCGGTTGGCGTGACTGTCTCGCGCCAGGTCCCTACCCCGCCCATGCCCGGAACCGGAAGGAACCACCGCCATGGCCACCCAACGGACCACCACCAAGACCCCGAAGAACCCCGCCCCCGTCCCGGTCGAACCGGCGCCGTGCCAGCCGTGCGGCGGGACCGGAAACGTCGCGATCACGGTGCGGGTCGGTCGCAAGCGCCGCCCGGTCGGCCAGCAGGACGGGCTCTGCCTTAACTGCCTGGGGTCCGGCACCGACCCCGACGCCTGACCCCTCCGCCGCGGTGCCAGGCGGTGAACTCTCGTGTCCCGCCCGGCCCCGGCCCCCGCCCCTTCGAAAGGAGGTGAACCCGTGTCCCGCATCCGAATCGACGCCGTACTCATCCAGGCCGTCATCGCCGGTGCCCTGTCCTTCGCCCACCTGCACGACCTGGCCGCAGCCGCCGGACAAGACGGCTGGAAAGCCTGGGCCTACCCCGTCAGCGTCGACCTGCTCCTTGTCGCTGCCTGGCGACGCATGCGCACCACCTCGGACAACCGCGCCGCCTGGGCCTGGTTCATCATCGCCCTCGCCGCATCGCTCGGCGCGAACGTCGCCACCGCCGGACTCCTCAACCTCAACGACGTTCCCGCCTGGCTGCGCATCCTCGTCGCCGGATGGCCCGCCCTCGCCTTCCTCGGCGGCACCCTCCTCGTCCACAGCCCCACCACCGCGCCCACCGAGCCCGAGCCCGTCACCGCGGCACCGCTGCCCGCCCCTTCCGAGCCCGAACCGGTCCCGGACGTGACGGTGGAGCGCGCTCCCGAACCGGCTCCCGAGCTGCCGCCCGCGCCTGCTTCTGAGGAAGCCGCCGCGTCTCCGGTTTCCGCTCCGGCCGCGGCCGTTCCTCCGGCCCTTCTGGATCACGCCCGGAAGCTCGCCGACACCCACCAGGCCACCACCGGCAGCCGGATCGACTCCGCCACCCTGCGCGCCCGCCTCGGCGTCCCCGCACCCCTCGCCGACGCCATCACCGCCCAACTCGCCTAATCCATAAGGAGGTTCATGCCATGGCGCGCCCGAACCGCTTCACGAACGTGCTCCGCGTCGGCCCCGTTCAGGTCGGCACCCACCACGACGGCCGCGGCCGTACCAAGCACACCGCCGCCTGCACCGCCCCCGGCTGCAACTTCTC
>NZ_QWFA01000202.1 GCF_003501885.1 Streptomyces globisporus | reverse complement strand
GCGCCGCCACCCGCAGCAGGAACACCACGGCGACGACGATGGCGGCGCCGTGGGACCAGCCCACCACGGCCAGCGGGGAGAACCGGTCGAGGGCCGCCGCCACCAGGATCATGCCGACTCCGAAACCCAGGTTCTCGAAAGTGGCCGAAAGACCGAAGGCGTGACCGCGCAACGTGGCCGGAAGTGTCTGGAGGTGCGAGGTGTACGCGACCTCGGTGAGACCGTCCGCAGCCCCCGCGATCAGCGCGATCAGCGCCGTGACCGCCAGCGGGAACCCGGCGAACGCCGCGATGAACGCCGCCGACATCACCACCGTGCCGTAGCCGAATCCGAGCGCCCCCACGGTCTTGCCGGTGCGCTGGGTGTACCGCTGGATCACCTGCTGGGCACCGATGTTGCCGAGCGCCCACACACACCAGAACGCGCTGACGAACACCGCGGGGTTCGATGCGTCCAGCGAGGTCGAGTAGATGGGCAGTGCCGCGTTGTGGGACGACGAGCCGAACGCGTCGACCCCGCGCAGGGCCACCATCAGGCCGAGACCGGGGGCGGCGGCGAGCGCCAGGAAGGCCACGGGTCGCCACCGCGGCCCGCTCTTCTCCGCCTTCCCGGGCTTCCCCGCGTCGGTACCCGCCCCCTTGCCGCCCGCGATCGGCAGCAGGGCCACCGTCACCGCGCAGATCACGAACGTCGCCATGTCGAGCAGGAAGGCCGCGGTGTACCCCACGAGGGACACCACCACACCCGCCGAGGCGAACCCCGCCACCATGGCCAGCGAACGGCCGGTGATCGACAGCGAGTTGGCCCAGGCCCTGCGGTCCTCGCCGACCATCTCCGGGATCGAGCTGCGCAACGCGACCATGAACAGCGTCCCGCACGCCCCGATCACCATCGAGACGGCCATCAGCGCCCCGGTCACCAGGGACTCGGGGGCCAGGATGAGCACCAGCATCACGGCGCCCTGACCGACATTCGCCCACAGCATGATGCTTTTCGCGCTGAAACGGGCGAGCAGTCCGCCGACGACCAGTCCGGCGACGAATCCGGAGGCCAGCCGCACCGCCATGAAGAGGCCCATGGCCAACGCCCGGCCCGTCGTCTCGTAGACGAAGAGATTGAGCGCGACCATATTCAGGAATGTGCCGTAGGAAGACACCGCGTATCCGGCCACCAGGAATCGAAAACGGCGCTCGGAGACCGCGGTGTCCCGCGTCTTTCGAGATCCTCCGTCCGGCTCGTCCGCCGTCGTCCCGTCCGCACTCCCGATTCCAGATGTCACCCGCTCATACTCGTCGAGCGCGGGAGCCGGGCGGGAGACTCCCGATTGCACAAAGGTAATCTGCATCCTTGTGAAGGACGATCATTCCCTCTCACCGGTATGTGATTGCCGTGAATCACCCTCGGACCGGTCGATACCGGAACAACCCTGCGAGGCGGCGCTCGCGACCTATCGCCGTGCGCTGACGGAGGACAGCCTCCCGGCCGCCGCCGCACCCCCCTGCCTGCTCTCCCTGCATCTGCTGGTCGCCGACCAGGACTCGCCCGGCCACCTCATCCCCGTACCGCCGGAGACCGCCTCGTTCGCCGCGCTCGCCCCGATCGAGGAGGCGATCGTCGAGCAGCGCCGCACCCTGCGCTCCGCCCGCGCCACCCTCGCCGCCTTCGAGGGCCTCTACGCCGAGGTCCACCGGCCCGAACGCCCCGCCCTCACCCCGCTCTCCGGCGAGGCCGTCATCAGCAAGGCCCTGGACGCCGGGGTCAGCGGCTGCCGCGCCGAGGTCCGCACCGCCCACCCCGGCGGCGGACGCCCCGCCCACGTCCTGGAGCAGTCCCTGCCGCGGGATCTGAACAACCTGCGGCGCGGCATCCGGCAGCGCACCCTCTACCAGCACACCGTCCGCTCCGACCGCACCACGCTCGCCTACATCGAGCAGGTGACCGCCGAAGGGGCCGAGATCAGGACCCTGCCCGAGGTCATGGACCGGTTCATCGTCTTCGACCGGGACCTCGCCTTCATCCCGTACTCCGACGAACCCCACACCGCGCTGCGCGTCCGGCACCCATCGCTGGTCCGCTTCCTGGTCCGCCACTTCGACGAGGCGTGGTCCCGCGCCGTCCCCGTACGCCCCGAACGCGCGCCGCTGCGCACCCCCGTCGTCACCTCCGACCTCCAGCGCGCGATCCTCCAGGCCGTCGTCAACGGCGAGACGGACGCCGCCATCGCCCGCCGGATCGGCATGAGCCGCCGCAGCGTCGCCGAGCACATGCGCAAGGTCTCCGAGCAGCTCGGCAGCAACAGCCGGGCCCAACTCGGCTACCTGGTCGCGACATCGGGCCTGCTGGACGACTGAGATACGCCGCAGGGGCCCACCCCGTACGGGCGAGCCCCTGCGCACACGTCACGGGTCAGGCCAGACCCGGCCCCCGCACCGGAATGCTGGTGAACGTCGGAGCCGGGGCGGGCTCGGTGAAGAAGTCGTTGCCCTTGTCGTCCACGACGATGAACGCGGGGAAGTCCTCCACCTCGATCTTCCAGACCGCCTCCATGCCGAGCTCCTCGTACTCGACGACCTCGACCTTCTTGATGCAGTCCTGGGCGAGCCGGGCCGCCGGGCCGCCGATCGAGCCGAGGTAGAAGCCACCGTGGGAGCCGCAGGCGTCGGTGACCTGTTTGCTGCGGTTGCCCTTGGCGAGCATCACCTTCGAGCCGCCCGCCGCCTGGAACTGCTCCACGTACGAGTCCATCCGGCCGGCCGTCGTCGGACCGAACGAACCGGAGGCGTACCCCTCGGGCGTCTTCGCCGGGCCCGCGTAGTACACCGGGTGGTCCTTCAGGTACTGCGGCATCTCCTCGCCCGCGTCCAGCCGCTCCTTGATCTTGGCGTGCGCGATGTCGCGGGCCACGACCAGCGGGCCGGTCAGCGAGAGCCGGGTCTTGACCGGGTACTTCGTCAGCTCGGCCAGCACCTCGTCCATCGGCCGGTTGAGGTCGATCTCCACGACGTCCCCGCCGGCCTCGTCGAGGTGCTCGTCGGTGGTGTCGGGCAGGAAGCGCGCCGGGTCCTTCTCCAGCTGCTCCAGGAAGACGCCCTCGGCGGTGATCTTCGCGGTGGCCTGGCGGTCCGCCGAGCAGGACACGGCGATCGCGACGGGCAGCGAGGCGCCGTGCCGGGGCAGCCGCACCACGCGCACGTCGTGGCAGAAGTACTTGCCGCCGAACTGCGCGCCGATCCCGATCTTCTGCGTCAGCTCGAAGACCTTCTCCTCCAGCTCCTTGTCCCGGAAGCCGTGCCCGGTGGGGGAGCCCTCGGCGGGCAGCTCGTCCAGGTAGTGCGCGGAGGCGTACTTGGCGGTCTTCAGCGCGAACTCCGCCGACGTACCGCCGACCACGATCGCCAGGTGGTACGGCGGGCAGGCCGCGGTCCCCAGCGAACGGATCTTCTCCTCCAGGAACTTCATCATGGAGGCCTCGTTCAGGACGGCCTTCGTCTCCTGGTAGAGGAAGGACTTGTTGGCCGAGCCGCCGCCCTTCGCCATGAACAGGAACTTGTACGCGCCGCCGTCGGTGGCGTACAGCTCGATCTGGGCCGGGAGGTTGGAGCCGGTGTTCTTCTCGTCCCACATGGTCAGCGGGGCCATCTGCGAGTACCGCAGGTTGAGCTTGGTGTACGCGTCGTAGATCCCGTGCGACAGGGCCTCCTCGTCACCGCCCTCGGTCAGCACGTTCTGCCCGCGCTTGCCCATGACGATCGCCGTGCCGGTGTCCTGGCACATCGGCAGGACGCCGGCGGCGGCGATGTTCGCGTTCTTCAGGAGGTCCAGCGCCACGAACTTGTCGTTGGAGGACGCCTCCGGGTCGTCGATGATCCGCCGCAGCTGCGCCAGGTGGGCGGGGCGCAGATAGTGCGAGATGTCGTGCATCGCCTCGGCGGCCAGCGTGCGCAGCGCCTCCGGCTCGACCTTGAGGAACGTCCGGCCGTCGGCCTCGAAGGTGGAGACACCCTCGGCGGTCACCAGACGGTACGGCGTGGTGTCCTCCCCCAGGGGGAGCAGATCGGAGTACGCAAACTCTGCCATGACGGCCATTCCTCACTCGGCGACAGCGGCTGACCTCCCTCGGGCAGCGCGTCCACCAGGGTAGAACGCCGGCTTCGCGCGGGTCCTGTGAGGTAAGGCTCACCTGGACCCGGACGGGGCGGGGGCGCGCCGGTTGGAGGGGTAGTCGCGATCTATCGCGTTTCGGTACGCTGGGTCGGTGGACCTAGAGAAGCAGCCCCAGCAGCCCCTCAGGCCGGCCGTCCCACCGCCCGCCGAAGTCCTGAACGGCGATGACATCCGCGCCTCCGACGCCGACCGCGACCGGATCGCCGACATCCTGCGGGAGGCGATGGCCGAGGGCCGTCTGACGGCCGACGAGCACGCCGAGCGGGTGGACCTCGTCTACCGGGCCAAGACCGTCGGCGAACTCCAGCCGCTCGTCCGGGACCTGCCCGCCTCCTCCGGTTCCACCGCGCAGGGCCCGGGCCCGCGCCCGTACAGCTACGGCCCCGAGGCCCCGGAAGGCCCCGCGGACAATCTCGTCGCGGTCTTCAGCAGCTCCGTTCGCAAGGGGCGTTGGCGGGTCGGCGGCCGGACGAACGCCTTCGCGCTCTTCGGCAGCGTCGAGATCGATCTGACCGAAGCGCTTTTCGGCCAACGCTTCACCGTCATCAATGCGACGTCCATCTTCGGAAGCGTCGAGGTCCGCGTCCCGGAGAACATCTCCCTGCGCGGCAACGGCACCGGTGTCTTCGGCGGTTTCGAGGTGAAGTCGCTCGAATCCACCGACCCGGAAGCCCCGGTCGTCGTCGTGAACGGCTATGCGGTGTTCGGGAGTGTGGAGGCGAAGCCGAAGCGCGGAAAGTTCGTCGCGGACCTCCAGAGGCGGCTGCGTAAACACCTGGGCCACTGAATACGGCACGACGGACGACCTCCGTCATTCGGCCAGAATGCCGCGGGGGCGCATTGCGGTGCGTCGCGCGCCGGTGCCACTCAGTGCATAGGCGTACGTACAGCGGGTAGGGAGTGCAGCATCGACTCTCGCTCGCGAAGCCGTAGCCGTCGTCAGGAGTAGCCCGTGCTGCAATCGCCGCATCAGCCTCTGCAGGTCGCCGCCGTTCCGGCCCAGCGGACCCCCGCCCGGGAGGATGATGCGGGCCCCTGGCATTCGGAGGCGGCCTGCCGCCGCGACGAGGCGGGCCTCTTCTTCGCCCCCTCCAAGGAACCGACTGCTGCCCGGCTGGCCCGCGAGGAGGCCGCCAAGCGGGTGTGCGGCGGCTGTCCGGTCATGATCGAGTGCCGGGAGCACGCGCTGATGCAGCCCGAGCCGTACGGGGTGTGGGGCGGACTCACCGCCGCCGAGCGCCGGGTGGCGCTCGCCCGGCGGCGACGGCGGGACATCGAACTCAAGGCCGCGACGACGGCCGAGCACATAGCCGCGGCAGGCTGAGCGCGTACGCGAAGGGGGTGCGGGGAGCGTATCTGCTCCCCGCACCCCCTTCGTGCGCTCTGCGCGCCCCGGGCGTCGGCTACTTCGCGCGGTCGAAGTCGATGGCGCTGTAGGCGCGCAGCTTCGACAGCCGGTGGGTCGAGGAGATCGACCGGATCGTGCCGGACTTGGACCGCATCACGATCGACTCGGTGGTCGCCGTCTCCGCGCGGTACCGCACACCGCGCATCAGCTCACCGTCGGTGATCCCCGTCGCCACGAAGAACACGTTGTCGCCGCTGACCAGGTCGTCGGTGGACAGCACCCGGTCCAGGTCGTGGCCCGCGTCCAGCGCCTTCCGGCGCTCCGCCTCGTCCTTGGGCCAGAGCTTGCCCTGGATGACACCGCCGAGGCACTTTATGGCGCACGCCGAGATGATGCCCTCGGGCGTTCCGCCGACGCCCATCAGCAGATCGACGCCGGTGCCCTCGCGGGCCGCCATGATCGAGCCCGCGACATCGCCGTCCGAGATGAACTTGATCCGCGCGCCGGTCTCCCTGATCTCCTTGACGATGCCCTCGTGCCGGGGCCGGTCCAGGATGACGACGGTGACGTCCTCGGGCGTGGAGTTCTTCGCCCGCGCGACGCGCCGGATGTTCACGGCCACGGGGGCGTTGATGTCGACGAAGTCCGCCGCCTCGGGCCCCGTGACCAGCTTGTCCATGTAGAAGACCGCCGACGGGTCGAACATCGCGCCGCGGTCGGCCGCCGCCAGCACGGCGATGGCGTTCGGCATGCCCTTGGCGTTGAGCGTGGTGCCGTCGATCGGGTCGACCGCGATGTCGACCTCGGCGCCGGTGCCGTCGCCGACCCGCTCGCCGTTGAACAGCATGGGGGCTTCGTCCTTCTCGCCCTCGCCGATGACGACGACGCCGTTCATCGAGACGGTCGAGACGAGGGTCCGCATGGCCTTCACTGCGGCGCCGTCGGCGCCGATCTTGTCGCCGCGGCCCACCCAGCGCCCGGCCGCCATGGCAGCGGCCTCGGTGACCCGGACCAACTCCAGGGCCAGGTTGCGGTCGGGGGCCTCCGGGGAGACCTCCAGTTGGGACGGCAGATGATGCTCGGACATCGGAGCGCACCTTTCTGTACGGCGACGACCGGATATGAGGGTGCTGCGACTCTATCGGTAGGTCGATAAAATGAGCAGTGCGGGTCACGCATGAGCACCCCGGCGTCGCCGTCTCCGACCGGCACCCTGCGGCCGGGCGTGTCAGGCCGCGTGCCACCATGGACCCGTGGCAAGCAAGCGAGGCAAGCAGACAGTCCGGGACATGTTCCTGTCGACTTTGGTGATCGCCGCCTGCGCGGGGGTCATATACCTCTTCATCCCGAAGGACGAGCACGCCGACCCGATCAAGGCGGTCGACTTCACCGTGGAGCTGGCGACGGTACGGACCGACGCCCCCTACCCGGTGGCCGCGCCGGAGGGCCTGCCGGAGAAGTGGAAGGCGACCTCCGTCCGCTACGACGAGGCCGAGGGCAAGGCCTGGCACCTGGGCTTCCTCGACGCCGACCGCAGGTACGTCGCGGTCGAGCAGTCCACCTCCGCCGCGCGCACGTACGTCCCCGAGGTCACCCAGAAGGCGAAGGACACCGGCCGGACCGAGACGGTGGCGGGCAAGGAGTGGCAGGTCTGGGAGGGCGACAAGTACAACGCCCTCGTGCTGCCCGGCAAGGGCCACACCACGGTGGTCACCGGCTCGGCGCCGAAGGAGAGCCTGGTCGAGATGGTCGAGGCGCTGAAGACGACGCCGCCCGCCACGCCGGCTTCCTGACGCGCGGCCCGCGCCGACTCTCATACGCGAAGGGCCCCGGAACACCAGGTGATGGTGTTCCGGGGCCCTTCGCGCGTGAGGGTGACCGTGCGACGGAGGCTCAGACGGTCGTGACGACCTCGTCGAAGGACAGGCGCGGGCTGCGCGGGAACCAGGCGTCCTCGCCCGGCTTGCCGATGTTGACGACCATCAGCGGGGTGTGGTCGCCGTCCAGGAACTCCTTCTGGACGCCCGCTGCGTCGTAGCCGGTCATCGGGCCTGCGGCCAGACCGGCGGCGCGGACGCCGATGATGAAGTAGGCGGCCTGGAGCGCGGCGTTGAGGCCGGCGGCCGACTCACGGACCGGGCGCTCCGAGAAGAACATGTCCTTGGCCTGCGGGAAGTGCGGGAGCAGCGCCGGAAGCTCCTCGTGGAACTCGTTGTCGGCGGCCAGGATCGCGACCAGCGGGGCGGTGGCGGTCTTCGGGCGGTTGCCCTCGGCCATGTGCTGCACCAGGCGCTCGCGGCCTTCGGCGGAGCGGACCAGGACGACACGCAGCGGCGACTGGTTGAAGGCGGTCGGGCCGAACTTCACCAGGTCGTAGATCGCCTGGACCTGCTCGTCGGTCACGGGCTCGTCGGTGAAGGTGTTGGCGGTGCGGGCCTCGCGGAAGAGGAGGTCCTGAGCGGCGGGGTCGAGAACGAGAGACATTCTGGTGCAAACCTTCCGAACGAACGCGGTGGGGAGAGCTCGAAGGTACTCCAGAGATAGGTTAACTTTCAACTAAAACGGGAATCGAGTGATCCATTGCACACCATTGCATGATGCAGCTACTTTGCCTGAGGGTGCGCCCAGCCCTCCTCGGTACGGTCCTGCGGGGCCCGCCTCAGCCCTCGTCGCCGCCGTCCTGCGGGCGGGCCAGGGCCGCGTCCAGCCGGGCGCGGGCGCCCTCCAGCCAGTGCCGGCAGACCTTGGCCAGCTCCTCGCCCCGCTCCCACAGGGCCAGCGACTCCTCCAGCGTCGTGCCGCCCGCCTCCAGCCGGCGTACGACCTCGATCAGCTCGTCGCGTGCCTGCTCGTACCCGAGCGTGCCCGTGGCGGCAGCCGCCGCCGTACCGTCGTCCGTCATGTGATCCACCCTAGATGTGAGCTGTTACGTCATCGTGGGAACGGCCGCGGCCGCCGGTCGGCCGGCTCACCCGTCCCCGTCCCGGTCCACCCGCACCGTGAACTCGCCCTCCGCCACCCGCGCCCGCAGCGGCTCGCCGGTCGCCCCGGCCTCGTCGGGGGAGCGCACCACATGGCCGTCGGGCCGCTGGAGCACGGCGTAACCCCGCTCCAGGGTCGCGGCGGGCGACAGCGAGACGACCCGGGCGAGCGTGTGCGACAGCTCGGAGTCGGCCCCGTCCAGCAGATGGCCCAGCACCCGGCGGCTGCGCCCGAGGAGCGCGTCCACCTCGGCCTCGCGCTCGTCCACCAGCCGCTGGGGCCGCTCCATCGCCGGGCGGCCCAGCGCGTGCGCGAGCCCCCGCTCCTCCCGGTCCAGCAGCCCCCGTACGGTGCGCAGCGCCCGGTCCCGCAACTGCTGTACACGCTCCAGCTCCTCGCCCACGTCGGGGACGACCTTCTTGGCCGCGTCGGTGGGCGTGGAGGCGCGCAGATCGGCGACCAGGTCCAGCAGCGGGGAGTCCGGTTCATGGCCGATCGCGGAGACCACCGGCGTACGGCAGGCGGCCACGGCCCGGATCAACTGCTCGTCGGAGAACGGCAGCAGATCCTCGACGCTGCCGCCGCCCCGGGCCACCACGATCACGTCGACCTCGTCCAGCGCGTCCAGCTCCTCGACCGCCTGCACCACCTGGGCGACCGCGTTCACCCCCTGCACGGCGGTGTTGCGGACCTCGAAGCGCACGGCGGGCCAGCGGCGGCGGGCGTTCTCCAGGACGTCCCGCTCGGCGGCGGAGGCCCGCCCGCAGACGAGCCCGATGAGCTGGGGGAGAAAGGGGAGCGCCTTCTTCCGGTCCAGCGCGAAGAGCCCCTCGGCGGCGAGCGACTTCTTCAGCTGCTCCAGCCGCACGAGCAGCTCACCGATGCCGACCGGCCGTATGTCGGTGGCCCGCAGCGACAGCTGCCCCCGGGGCGCGTACCACTCGGGCTTGGCGAGGACGACGACACGCGCGCCCTCCGTCACCACATCGGCGATCCGGTCGAAGACCTGCCGGAAACAGGTGACGCTCACCGAGATGTCGTGGGACGGATCGCGCAACGTCAGAAAGACGACCCCGGCCCCCGGCCGCCGCGACAGCTGGGTGATCTGCCCCTCCACCCAGATGGCGCCGAGCCGGTCGATCCACCCCCCGATGAGCCGGGACACCTCGCCGACGGGCAGCGGCGCTTCCGCGGACGTGTTGAGAGCCATACGGGCGAGCGTATCGGCACCCGCCGACAGCACACCGGCCCCGCGCGGAGGCCGGACGTGCAGGGGCCCGGCCCCGGACGGCGCGTGGGACACGCGGGCGGGACGGCGTGGCCCACCCGGGCGGTCCACGTGGCTGACCCGAGCCTGCACGAGCCGCTCACGCGGACCTCACCGCTTCACGTGGCCGGGCCCACCGGGCCTGCCCGAGCCGCTCACCCGGACCTCACCGCTTCACGCGACCGGGCGCGCCGGGCCCCTCGGCCCCGCTCCGGCGCCCCGTCCCCTGCACCGCCAGCACCACGAACCCCACCCCGAGCCAGCAGAGACCCACCACCTGGGCGGAGGTCGTCGCCTCCACGATGACCGCGACCAGCACCCCCGCGCCGACCACCGGGACGAGGACGTGCCGCCACCACACCGGTGGCCCCGCCATCCGGCGAACGACGAACCAGCCGACCACCGACGCGTGCAGCAGCACGAACGCGGTCAGCGCGCCGATGTCGACCACCGAGACCAGATGGTCCAGGCCGTCGTCGCGCCGGGCGGCCCACACCGCGGCCACCAGCGTCACGATGCCCGCTCCGAGGATCGCCGGCCGCGGCACGCCCGACTTCGGGTCGACCTTCGCGAGAAGGTGCGGCAGCCGCCGTTCCCGGGCCATCGCGAAGACGAGCCGGCCGGCGGCGGCCTGCCCCGCCAGCGCGGCGAACGCGGCCCCGATCGCCTTGCTGACCGCCACCAGATCGTGCAGCCAGGTCCCCACCGAGGCGTCCACCGCGTCGTAGAACGCCGACCCGTGCGCCGCCGGGTCCGCCGCCAGCTCCGCCGAGCTCACCGGCTCCAGCAGCGCCGCCAGATACGACTGGGCCACGAACAGGACACCGGCGAGCACCAGACAGAACAGCACCGCCCGCGCCACCTTCTGCGAGCCGCCCGTCACCTCCTCGGCGAACGAGGCGATGGCGTCGAAGCCCAGATACGACAGCACGGCGATCGACACGGCTCCCAGCACCGCCCCCACGGAGAACCCGGTGTCCCCGGACAGCGGTGTCAGCCAGCCGCGCTGCGCCCCGTCCCGTACGAGGACGACCACGGCCGCGACCACGAAGACCAGCAGCACCACGATCTCCATGGCCAGCACCGCGAAGCCGACGCGGGCCGCGGCCCGTACGCCCCACAGGTTGAGCAGGGTGGTCACGAGGACCGCGATCGCGGTCCACACCCACCGCGAGACCTCCGGTACCAGGGCGTTCATCGCGATCCCGGAGAAGAGATAGGCGACGGCGGGGATCAGCAGGTAGTCGAGCATCGCCATCCACCCGGCGATGAACCCCGGCCCTTCCCCGAGCCCCTTGCGGGCATACGTGAAGACCGAACCGGCGAAGGGCGCGACCCGCACCATCTGGGCGTAACTGAACGCGGTGAATCCCATGACCACGGTGGCCACGATGTAGACGAGGGCGACCGCGCCGTCGGACTTCGCGTCCAGGGTCCCGAACACGCCGACGGGGGCCATCGGGGCGATGAAGAGGAGCCCGTAGACGACGAGGTCCCGGAACCCCAGGGTCCGCCGCAGCCGCCCTTCCTCCGTACGGCTGCCGGAACCGCTGTCGGAACCACTGCCGGAACCGCTGCTGGAACCCCCCGCCGCCCCACTCCCCGCACCGCTGCCGAACCGGTTGCCCGACCCAC
>NZ_QWFA01000201.1 GCF_003501885.1 Streptomyces globisporus | reverse complement strand
AACATCGCCGCCCTGGTGCTGGATCTGGTGGGGCGGGGGGACTGGGCGGCGGGGCAGGGGACTTGGGGCTAGGTCTCAGTCGCTCACGCGCAGAGGCCGGGACCATCGCGGCCCGGGGCGCAGCAGGACGCGCGGGTCAGCCATCCGACCGGGCCAACCGCTGCCTCAGCCGCCCGCCTTCAGCACCTCCGCCACGACCGGGCCCGCCGCGTCGCCGCCGTGGCCACCGGACTGGACGACCGCCGCTGCCGCGAGGTCGTTGCTGAAGCCGGTGAACCAGGCGTTCGAGGTGTCCTGCCCGCCGACCTCCGCCGAACCGGTCTTCGCGCCCTTGTCGCCGCCGACGCCTGCCATGGCCCTCGCGCCCGTACCCCAGGCGGCCGTGGCGCGCATCATCGTCGTGAGCTGCTGCGTGACGGACGGCGACAGCGAACGTGAGGCCGTCGCCAACTCCCGGTTGTCCAGGGACTGCGGAACGATGACGGGCTGACGGAAGGTGCCGGTGCGGGCCGTCGCGGTGATCGACGCCATGTTGAGGACGTTCATCTGGACCGTGCCCTGCCCGATGTACTGGGCGGCCGCCTCGCCGCCCACCTCCTCCGGCACGCTGCCGTCCGCGGTGACGACGCCCGTCTTCCAGTCCAGGCCGATCCCGAAGACATCCTTGGCGATCTTGGGGAGGGCGGCGTCGTCCTTCGTGTCGTCGATGAGCTTGATGAAGGCGGTGTTGCAGGACTTGGCGAAGCTCTGGGTGAAGGTCGAGCCGTCCGGCAGATCGAAGTTCTTCAAATTGTGGAAGGAACGGCCCTGGTACATCGCGTCCTTGGGGCACTCCGCCGCCCCGTTCGCCTGGACCAGTCCCTTCTCCAGCAGCAGCGCAGCCGTCATGATCTTCAGCGTCGAGCCGGGCGCCTGCTTGCCCTGCAGTGCCACGTTGAACTCGGTCACCGGGTTGTTGGCCACCGCGCGGATCGCCCCCGTGGACGGCTTCACCGCGACCACCGACGCCTCCGCGAACTTCTTCACCGCCCGCTCGGCCGCCGCCTGCGCGTTCGCGTCCAGTGTCGTCTGGACCTTGCCCGGCTTGCCCTTGGACAAGGTCAGCAGGTTGACGTCCGGCTGGGACTCGTCGGCGGGCTCGATCCAGGTCTCGATACCGGCCGAACCGCCCGAGGTCTCCCCGTACTTCTGGCGCAGGGTGTCCAGGATCGGACCCAGCGAGGGGTACTTCTCCTTCGTCAGCACCGCGCCGTTGCGGTCGACGGCCTCGATCGCCGGGGTCGAGGACTCGCCCGTCCTCAGCGTCGCGCCGTCCGTCAACTGCGGGTGCACGACGGTCGGTTCCCAGTCGACGAGGGACTTACCCGTCGTGAGGCCGCGGACGACCGTCAGCTCCGAGGCGTAGGAGATGGGCTTCGACTTCCCCTCGTACGCGACGGTGGCCTTGACCGTGTACGGGACCTTCGTGCCGACGGCCGGGCCCGGGGTGATCTTCACCTTGCCGATGTGGGCGTCCTCGCCGTACGAGGCGAGCACCGGCTCCGCGCCCGCCTCGTTGTTGGTCAGGAGGGCGGCCGCCGACGCGTCCCCGGCCGCCCACGCGTCAAAGAAGCCCTTCGACGTCTCCGCTATCTCCTCCGCGCTCGGCGGCCCCGTCTTCACCTTCGACGACTGGGACGCGCTCTGTGTACCGGCGCCGCCCCCGCCGCCGGTGTCCCCGAGCATGCTGTACGCCCCGTAACCGATCCCGCCGGCCACCAGCACGAACGCTCCGCCGATGACGGCGACCTTCGCTCCACTGCGCATCTCGCAGTCCCCCTCCCCAGGAGCCCCCCTGAACATGTTCAAGGGGCAACTGTGAGGAACCCTAAGGGGCTGTGGCGTGCGGTGAGGGGGTTGTTACCGGACCGGAATGCTTGGCTGGAAAGCGCTCTCCGGTGCGGCCTGTGTGGGCCGGGGTCGTTGCGGGAAGACTGGCCGGGAACGCACGGGGGAGCGGACGTCGGGGGGCGTACGGCATGTTCACACGGGGGATGCACCAGGATCGGCCGTCGGCGGTCGACCACATCAAGTTCCTGCCGCCCGGGACCTTGCCCGAAGGGGGCGTTCCGGTCTGGTCCGTGGGCGGGGACGGCAGCACCACCCGGTCCCTGACCGGAGGCTCCATCGCCGTCTGGTCCGTTGCCGATGCCGAACGGTGGCGCAGGGCGGGGGCCCCGACGGTCCTCGCCCCGGTCCTGGGCGGCTGGATCCTGGCCGCCCTGGTGGTCACGGCGTACGTCCTCCTCTTCGGGGTCTCGTCCGCGTCCGGGGCCTGGCGCGAGGGGCTCGGGGGCGGGACGGACTGGCCGAGGTATCCGGGCGTGGTCCTGCTGACGGCCCTTCCGCTCTGGTACCGGTACGTTCCGGTCGCCGTCTTTCCGGCGGCGCTCTTCGTCGCGGTCGAGGCTGCCCCGGTGGCGGTCCGGACCGGGGACATCGACCGCCCGGCGACTGCGGGGTACCTGGTCGTCCTTGCCGTCTGCGCCATCGCGGTCACCGGAGGCGGCCTGCGGCTGTGGGCCCGCCGACGGCAGCGGGCCCTGGTTCTCGCCGCGGCTGGGCAACGTCGCTTCCCGCTGCCCGGGGGCGTCCCGGAATCGGACGGTCACCGCGGCCATGCGCAGGTCTATCTCGGTCTGGCGCTGTGCCTGCTCGGCCTCGCGATCCTGACCGACGGCCTGGTCGAGGACCTGACCTCGGGCGGTGTCCCGTACGACGCCATCGGGCAGCAGCGCGTCTGTCTCGTCCTTCTGGTGGCCGGCACGACCTTCGGGGGCTGGGGCCAGCTCGCGTACCGGGCGGCGCGGCGGCTCCACGGGGAGGACCAGCCGGCCCTGATCGTGGGCGTACGCGCCGGGGCGGACGGACGCCACTGGGTGTGCGCGGACGCCCGTACGCCCTCGGCGCCCCCGCTGATCGCGTACGTACCCCGGAAGCGTGACACCCGCACCAGGACGCGGCTCCTGGGCAGCGGTTCGGTGTACGCGGAGGGAAACGGGCACCACGACATCGACCCGCGGCAGGAGCCCTTCGAGGCGATCCTGTACGGCACGCCGGCGGAGGGAGATGAGGTCGTCCTCGAATACGCCTGCGCCGAATACCACCGCTACCAGGAGATCGGGCGGATGTACGCGGCCGTGACCACGGTCCTCCTCCGGCCGGACCGCCACCACGGGCTGGGCGTCTGGGAGCCCGTGGACGGCGCCACCCGGCAGCGCGAACGCCTCCGCGAGGGCCGGGAGCGGGCGGAGCGCCAACGGGCGGCGGACGAGCGGGCGAAGCGCGAGGCGGAGGAGCGTCGCAGGAACCCGCCGCGGCCTTCGCCGGGCCGGTCGAGCGGGAGCGGCGAGAGCGGAAGGTACAGCAGCGGTGGCGGCTGCGGTTCGAGCTGCGGATCGAGTTGTGGTGGCTGCGGGGGCGACTGAGCCGGGGCGCCCTGTGTTCTCGGCCCCGGTCCGGCCCGGTCCCGCTCGGCTCCGCCGCCCTGGGCAGCGGAGCCCGCACCCGCTACTGCGCCCAGTCGAAGACGCCCGACTCCAGGTCGATCTGCGCGTTGCCGCCGCCGAAGTTGACCCCGCCGACGCCGTCCTCCAGCTCGAAGACGTACGGCGTCAGCCCCTCCGGCAACGCCTGGCAGGGCATCACCGTCCCCCCGAGGTGCGAGATGCCCTCGATGGACGAACAGAACGCTTCGAGGTCCTTGTCGTCCGAGGACCATGCCTCCACGTAGCCGCCCTCGCCGTCCTCCGCCGGGGCGATGCCGGTGTTCGGGTCGCCGGTACGCTCCCCGATCCAGACCGTGGTCTCGGGGGCGCTGTCGTCCCAGGCGTTCTGGCCGCGGCTGTATGTGTCGCCGAGCCCGTCGGGCCGGATGTCGGCGGGGGGATCGATGCGAGGGGCGGCGAACTCCTCGGCGGTGAGCCGGATGAGCGCGTGCGCGCCGCCGATCATGTCCTCCAGGTCCTGCTGCTGGGGGTGGCGGGCCGCGGCCGTCGCCGCCACCGCGGCGAGGAACGGATCGGCGGCCTGCTCAGGGGTGGGCGCTGTGCCCGCCAGCAGCTCGTCGACGCCCTCGATGTCGTCGGCGACGTGGTCGTCGGCGTGGAAGAAGGAGACGGCCACCAGATCCTGGCCCTTACGCCGGTAGTCCTCAGGCAGTTCGAGGGTGATGACATGGATCATCGGCAGCCCCGTGACAGGACTCCGGGGCCAGGAGGCCGTCCCGATACCGGGGGCACGACCGCCGCACCACCCGGCGACACGGGCGCCGGGCAGATCGATCCCGACGGGCTTGCCGGGCCGCACCGACAGCTCGTCCGCGGACTCCCCGAACCCCAGGTCGTATGCCTTCACCGTGTTCCTCGTTCCTCCCGTTCGACTGCGACGGCGCTCAACCTACGCGAAGCCTCGGACACCGGAACTAGTCTGCTCGTACACCAGAACGGGGAGCGTCGGCCGGGCGCCGACGGATGGGGAGGGCGGGACAGGTGGACGGCAGAGTGCACGAGAGCGCATCGGGGAGCGGGCAGAGCGGACAGAGCGGGCTGGGGCCTCGTGGCTCCCTGGTGATGTCGCTGACGCTCGCGCTGCTGCTGGGGATGCTGTCGGTGCTGGTGATGTTCCCTGCGGCCGAGCATCTGCGCTCCCTCAAGGGCGGCGAGCGGGCCGATGCCACGCTGCACACGAGCGGGTCGTGCATGATCGGCCAGTGCCGGGTCGAGTTCGAGGCCGACGGGCGGACCGTGGTGGCGGATCTGCCGACGGGCAGCGGTGGCGGCAAGCAGTCCGTGGGCGCCGCCGTGACCGTCCGCTACCAGGCCGACGATCCCCAGGTGGTCGCCCGCGATGAGGATGTCGGGGGCGGTGGCGCGGCCCTGTTCGCCTGGATGTCGGCGGGCGCCGCTCTGCTCTTCCTGATGCTGTCGGCCGTGGCGGCGGTCTTCCTGATACGTCAACGGCGAAAGACGGTGGCCGGGCCGGGAGCTGCGGTGTGACGGCAGGGACCGAGCCGAGGCCGGGCGGGAGCCCGGCTGTTCTCGGGCCTCGGCCCGTGGGGACGTGCCGTTTTGTTGCTCGCTGAGGTGTTGTGCGGGGAGGGGGCGGCCTGCGGGCAGAGACACCACGTAGGTCTCCGGGAGAGCCGCCATATTCGCGGCAGGGGGGACCGGAGGTGAAGGTGCGGCTGAAGCCGTGCAAGTGGTGCGGGCGCCCGGTCGAGCAGCGCCGATGGTGGAGACCGAAGCGCTTCTGCGGCCGCTGGCACCACGTGAAGTACCGGTTCACGAGTCTGGTCATGAACGTGGTGGACAGCTTCTAGCTTCGGGCGGGCCCATGGTCCAGCAGTCATCGCCTGGGCACTCGGTCCCACGCCCTGGTCACCATGGCCTGGGTGTCGGGGACGTCGAGCCCGAACGAGCGCAATCGGTCAGCCACCCCCGACACCGTGGTGCCCAGGCGGTGAGCCGTGACGAGCAGGTGTTCCAGGCCGACCGGCTTGTCCAGATCGATCCAGTTGTTGAGGGCTGAGCCGTTCTCCCGCAGGATGAGCAGCTCTTCAGGGGTCGGGCGTTGCTTGGGGTAGTCGGTGTCCTGGATGGTCAAGCCCGCCGCGACGAGCCGGTCGGATGCCTCCTTGACCGTGAGGAAGTTCTCGGAAGCGACGATGTGAACCTCCGCCGCGGAGACTGTTTCTCCGGGCTCCACAGGAGTGGGCCGAGAGACGAAGCGCTGCAACAGGTTCGCGTCGCCGAGATGAGCGTTGGTCATGGTTGAGGCAAGCGCTGCACCGAGGTCTGATAGCCGGCATCGCACGTCGGCCACGGAACGGCCCACTGCTTGTGCCGCATTGATGACGTCGTCCGTGTTCATCCTCAACCTGTCGAAGGCTGGGCCGTGGACCTCACGTACCAACGCGAGGTCGAGCTCGTCGTCGAAACCGACCCTTTCCGCAGGAGCGGCCGAAGCATCCAGTCCTCGAGCGGAGAGGTACTCCAGGCATGTGGGCACGTCCAGTCCGAGGCGGTCAGCGACGTAGAGGACGTGACCCCATGGAACCGTCTGGTCCCTGGAGTAGGGGATCCACTGCCCGATGATCAGGCGCTCCTTGTTCTCGGAGCCGAGGACAGGCTCCCCCGCAGGCAGCGGCGTGACCCGCATGCCCAGCTCTCGGAGAGCGTCGATCGCCTGTTGAGTCGACATGCCGAGGGTGGCGGCGGCGAGTACGGAATGGGCCGGCGGGACCGGACGACTGGGGTCGAGCCAGCGGGATGAGCGCGCCAGGCCGCCCAGTGCGTACTTGCTCAGCAGCACGAGATCTTTCTCGGTCAATGTGTCGGGGACGCGCTGGAACGGCACGGTGAGATCGAGCGCTCGAAGACGCTCGGCGACCTCTCCCATGGGCAGGTCGAACTGCTTGGCGAGCGTATGGATCAGGGGCAGCGGGACGGGACGGGCCGGATCGACATGATCGCTGCCCGACCGTCTGGCGAGGAGAAGTTCGAGGTACGGCGAGGCGTCCTGGGAGGGGATGTTGTCCGGGACGACGTAGCCCAGTGCCGACAGGTGGGAGACGGCCTCCGAGATGTCCAGTCCCGTCTGCTGGGCGACGTACAGGGCGTGTGCCCCGGTAACGGAGCTGCCCCGGGCGGATCGGGAGGAGAATTCATCGCCCAGAGACTGGAGGGCTTGGACGACCTGACGGTTCGCGGAGTTGTGCCTGGCCGAAGAAAGGTCGATCCCCA
Source organism: Streptomyces globisporus (assembly GCF_003501885.1). Lineage (GTDB taxonomy): Bacteria > Actinomycetota > Actinomycetes > Streptomycetales > Streptomycetaceae > Streptomyces > Streptomyces globisporus_D. Next base: position 11,556 of record NZ_QWFA01000201.1, on the reverse strand, counting down.
GCGCCTTCAACTTCTCGCGCACCTCAGGAATGGGAATATCGAGCCGTTCGGCGACCGCGCGGATGTGCGACACATTCGCGCCGCGCAGCCACGGGGCTTGTCCGTCCAGATTCGCGCTGAGTATCAACCGGGCGGTGCGGTCGGCCTCCGAGCCCGGTTCCAGGAACACGGAGCTGGACTCCATCGCGTAGCCGAGGGACGCGAAACGCCGAATGACCTCCGGCAGCGCCAGCCCCGCACGGTCGCACGAGGAGAGGAGGCGATAAGGCGCGGGCGCGTCGCCGATCTCCAGCCAGGGCCACGAACCGTCCCCGTCGGAGCTGATGAGCTGGAGGAAAGTGTGCAGGGGGATGGCAGGCCCTGGGTGGCGATCCTCCACGCTCAAGTGGAGGGCGGCAAGTCGCCCCTCGACGTCCTCCAGTGTGGTGCGTAGCCTCTCCGCGCACCTGACGAGGTTACCCAGACGTACGGCAGGATCCCACTCTCCGAGAGCACTCCCCGTGCGCGTCGGGAACCCGAGGATCAAGGCATGTGAGGGAACCGCCGGCAACAGCCGCGCGGTTTCCAGCCCGGCAGGGCACAGCTCGTCCAGTGCCGTAGCCACTTCCGCAGGGAAATGCGCGGCGTAGCGCCAGAGTGCGAGATGCTCCGGTAGCCGGGAAGCCTTCAGGTAGTCGTTCGGAGTGATTCTTCGTGGCGGAGTCGCGGCAGTCCAGGCGGCCCTCAGGTCCGCGTCGCCCGGGAAGAAGCCCGTGCGCGCCATCGGATACTGCTCGTCCGTCAGGTGCGCCGACGACGCGGTGAGCTCGCCGACGATCACATCGGCGATCGCGGGCTCCTCGTGCGTGATGTTCAGCAGCCACTCCTCCGTCAGCAGGCTGCTCCCGATCAGGCTGCCGACGGCCCGGCGCAAGCGGTTCGCCAGCGGTTTGGTGACATCGTCCAGCACCTGCGCGCGTTCGACCGACAGACGGGGTACGACCTTGCCCTTGCCCGGAATCTGCACAACACCGCGCAGGTTGACGACGGCCCCGGTGATCGCGATTCGGTGGTTCTGCGCTTCACCGCCCGTGGTCGGCCAACTGGCCTGGACATGGACGCCGTCCACCAGCACCGCCCCGCCCCGCTCGCACCAGAAGACATCGCCACGGGGGTCCGGCTCGATGTGCCCCGATGCGGTGATGCCTGTGGACCCTCTGGGGCGGTAGACCTGCGGTTCCCAGATCTCCTGGTCGGCCTGAAACACGGCGGTGGTTCGGTACCGTGCCACGCCGAGGACGTCCCGGAGCGTCTGCACGCAGGACACGTCCGCCGATCTCTTCGCGTCGAGGTACAGCCGTACGCGGGTGCCGCACGGCTCGCCGAGGAAGTCGGCCTCCTCAAGGTGGTCATCGACCTGGAACAGGTCGTCGGGACCGAAGACGGTGACGCGCAGCAACTCTCCCGGAGACCTGTCCCGGCGGAACTTGCGCGTCGTCACCTCGATCTCGTCGGCGAGCATGAAGTAGCTCAGCACGCCGATGCCGAACCTGCTGTTGCGGTGGAACCTGATCTGCGGATTCTTCTGCCACTCGAATTGCTCCTGGCGGAAGGAGGCCAGGTGGGAGAGGCGTGCACCGCCCTGCGCGAAGGCGTAGAGGAGTTCGTCGCGGTCCATTCCCGAACCGTTGTCCACACACTCCAGGTAGGGGCGGCTTCCTGTCCCGCCCTGGGTGATCGAGATCTCCCCTCTCCAGGGTTCTGTGCCCGGGGGAGGAGGCCGGTACTGCTCCCGGGCGTCCCGGACCGCGCAGGCGTCCATGGCGTTCTGATAGAGCTCCCGTACGGCGAGCCGACGGTCGCGGTAGAGCTGCTCCCCGGTCAGCAGATCCCGTACCCGGGTCCCGTCGAGCCCGAAGCGGGTGGCCACCGGAAGGAATTTCAGCGCCCCGGTGACCGCGTCCTTCTCCGGGAGGACGTCGTCCCCCGAAGCACGGTGGGGGAGGGCCGCCAGCCAGGTGTCGTCCTCGCCGCCGCCCGTTCTCACCTGATTACTGGCGTGGTGCAGCAGCCCGTCCAGATAGGCCGCCTGCTCCTGGAGGGCGACCATGACGGCTTGGTGGCCGCAGGACGCGCTGAGGCGCAGACTGTGACCGAATTCCTGCCAGGCCGCCTGGGCGATGGTCTTGCGGGTCTGGAGAAGACTGGCCCGTCCCGGACCGCCGATGTGCTCGACCAGCACCCGCGGCAGGGCGCTGACGTCCAGCGCCATCGCATGGCCGGCGGCCAGGAGGTAGCCGACAAGTCTCCGGCGAAGCTGGGGAGGAGCATCCGGTGGGGCGTCCGCGTACTCGCCGAGAACGCTCCCGCCGTACTGCATGGCTCGGAAGATCCAGGCCAGCAGCTCGGCGTCCAGGACCTCGGCGAGATCCCAGGTGTCCTTGAAGGCCTGGTTCACCAACTCCGTCAGGCCGTCGAGCGGGCTTCTCGTGTCCTCGCCCAGCCGGTAGAACTCCTGATGCAGGATCCAGGCGCGGACCGTGCGGTGATCCTGGCTTCGCGGCCGGGGTTCACGGTCGGGAGCGGTCCGGTGGAGCAGCTGCGTGTACTTGTCCCACGGATCGGTCGCGTCCGCCGGCTGGCCTAGCCGGAAGTCCAGCTCCTTGGACCGTTGCACCCGATAGGCGTGGTGGATCATGGGGGCAAGAGAGATCGTGACGGCTTCCGCCGCGCTGAACCTCTCACTCGGCAGGAACTTCCGGATGAGAAAGCTGATCCACCGGGACGCCCGCTGGTCCGCTTCCCAGTCCAGCCACGGATCATCGGCCTGCTCCCTGCGCTGCTTGGCGAGTCGTTCGCCGAGGGCGACCGTCACCATCTCGGCGTCCCGGTACATCTGCTGGTCGGGCTGCCCGGCGAGCTGGGTCCACACCGCGTGATCGCGAAGGACGCTCAGCCGCTCCCTTTCGGGCGGGACGCCGGTGGGAAGAAACGGGAAGGCCTGCCGTCCGCGCTCGCCGCTGAGCCGCGGCTCCTGGCGGAAACCCCGGGGCAACCGGTCGCACACCCGCTGCTGCAAGTCCTCCATCTCCTCGCGCAGGAGTTCGTGCAACCTGTCCGTGGGCAGCTCGCCGTGGACATCGTGGAGGATGTCCCGCAGTGCCCGGGTGAGGAGGCTGAAGCTCTTCGAGGCCCCTTCTCCGCCTGGTTCTTCCTCCTCTTCACCACCTGGTTCTTCACCCGTGTACGCCGACATGGCCTCCGGCTCGCAGGCCATGAGATAGCTGAACTTCTCCGTGTCCGGCGGGGTGGTGAACGGACTCTGCGGAGAGCCGCGGTCGATGACGAGCCGTTCGCGGCATGCGTCCACGACGAAGAGGACCTTCTCGGCCAGGCTCTCGTTCACCGCCTTCGTCCAGCCGTCGGCAAAGGGGATGTTGCCGCTCTCCAGAACGTCGTTGTTGTCGATGTCCGGGTCGGAGTCGTGAGCCGCGAAATAGGAGCGGTCGTGATGATGGAAGCCGTGTCCGCTGAAGTAGACGACCAGGTGTTCACCCTGGCGTGCGCTCTTGATGAAATCGTTGGCGCGACGCATCAGTCCGGAGCGCGTGAGCCGCTCCGGGTCGCAGGTGCTGCCCTCGTCGATCTCGTAGCCACGGTCCTGGAGCGTCGCGCGCAGATCGGCGTACTCGCCTTCGAGGAAGTGGAGGTCGTCCCAGTCCGGTGACCGGTAGCGCGTTACGAACAGGAGGAGGGCGCGGTGTGTGCTCATCGTGCGTCGCGGGCGCCGAACACCAGCGTGATGCCGCCCTTGCCCTCGACCTCGCTGGTGCCGATCAGACGGATCCCGCCCTTGGCCGACACCTCGAACGACACCTGCACCTCCTTGAGCGGGAACTGCCCGGACGTCTCCGCGATCCGCCCGAAGACGTCACGCAGGGCCGCGACGGTGTCCTCCAGACTCTCCCTCAGCTGTTCCACGCGCACCGGCACCGAGGCCAGCTCCGTGCCGTTGCGGCGTCGGAAGCCCTTGGTGCCGCCCCGGCTGCCCGGCGCCCCGAGGTCCTCGGTGTCATCGGCCCTGACAAGAATCTCCAGTCCGGAGACGGTGACGTCCGGCTCGTTGTCCCGATACAGCGACACGCGTGCTCCCCCTGCTCCGTGGTCGCCGGTGCGTCGGCGACGAGAGGCGAACTCTACGACTGATCGCCNACATCTCCCGTGTTGTGTCCCTGGATCCGTCCCCTTGGTTCCGTTGCCCGATCTTCCCCCCGCCCCGTCGGCGACCCGTTGGGGCGGCGGACGCGGTCCCGGAGCAGGGGCGGCGGTTTCAGTGATCTCGAAGATCTGTGTGAGTGATGTGTGTGAGCGCCGAATCGTCGGGCACACGGACTTTCGCAACGAGGTCCTGGCGACATTCAAAGCCGGGACATTCCGATGGGATGCACTGAGGCCGTTGTGAAGCGCAGGCACGCGAGTGCCTGAACCGGACTTGACGATGGGAACTGAAAATGATCATCCTTGGGCTTATTCTGCTGATTATCGGCCTGCTTGTGGGTATGGGTCTGCTGACCACGATCGGCGGCATCCTCATCCTGGTCGGGGCCATCCTGTGGCTCCTCGGCGCGACGCCGCGAAATGCGGGCGGGCCGCGACGCGTTGTCGTCGCGGCCCGCCCGCATTTCTTCTTTTCGCGTCCGTCACGAAGCGGCGCCTACACCCACGTGTCCAGCCACATCCGGTCCCGCCACAGGTCCTCCGGGATCTGCGTCCCCGTGAACAGCGGCCAGAAGTAGATGAAGTTCCAGATGATCAGGAGCACCAGGACGCCCACCGCGATCGCCCCCAGGGTGCGGCGGCGTTCGCCGGTGGGGTCGTGGGTGGTGAGGCCCAGTTCGGCTCGGGCGCCCGTGCCTGCCGCCGGGCCCGCGATCGCGCCCAGCATCATCGTGACCGCCAGGCAGAGAAACGGGACGAACACCACCGCGTAGAAGAGGAAGATCGTCCGCTCCTGGTAGAAGAACCAGGGGAGCCAGCCCGCCACCACGCCGCAGGCGATCGCGCCGGCCCGCCAGTCGCGGCGGAAGAACCAGCGCCACACCACGTACGCGAGGGCGAAGCACGCCAGCCACCACAGGAGCGGGGTGCCGATGGCCAGGACCTCGGCGGCGCACTTGCCCGTGGAGGACTCCGCGCAGCCCGTCTGCTCCTCGTAGAAGTACGAGACGGGGCGGCCGAGCACCAGCCAGCTCCAGGGGTTGGACTCGTACGTGTGGCCCGAGGTGAGGCCGACGTGGAAGTCGTACACCTGGTTCTCGTAGTGCCACAGGCTGCGCAGCCAGTCCGGGAACAGCCAGCTCCAGGAGGAGTCCTTGCCCTCCGTGGCCGCCCAGTTGCGGTAGTAGCCCTTGTCCGTGACGATCCAGCCGGTCCAGGACACGATGTACGTGACGATCGCGACCGGGACCGTCGAGAAGAACGCGGGGATCAGGTCGCGGCGCAGCACCGCCTGGTACGGGTGCACGGCCCCTGCCGTACGCCTCGCGCCTACGTCCCACAACACCGTCATCAGGCCGAACGCGGCCAGCACGTACAGGCCGTTCCACTTCGTGGCGAACGCCAGGCCCAGCATCACGCCCGCCGCCAGCCGCCACGGCCGCCGGCCCAGGCGCAGTGTCTCCGCCACCCTCGCGTCCGGGCGCAGTACGCCCTCCTCGTCCACCGGCAGCGCGGCCGCCAGCCTCCGGCGGGCGTGGTCCCGGTCCACCACCAGGCAGCCGAACGCCGCCAGCACGAAGAACATGACGATCAGGTCCAGCAGCGCGGTCCGGCTCATCACGAAGTGCAGGCCGTCCACCGCGAGCAGCAGGCCCGCCAGGCAGCCCAGGAACGTCGAGCGGAACAGACGTCGGCCGATCCGGCACAGGAGGAGGACGGAGATCGTGCCCAGCACCGCCACCATGAACCGCCAGCCGAACGGCGTGAAGCCGAACAGCTGCTCACCGAAGCCGATGATCCACTTGCCGACCGGCGGGTGCACCACATAGCCCGGGTCGGTCGGGATCGGGACGGACGAGGGGTCGTTCAGGATCTGCTTGTCGACGTCCTTCGGCCAGGACCCCTCGTACCCCTGGTTGACCAGCGCCCACGCGTCCTTCGCGTAGTACGTCTCGTCGAATATCACCGCGTGCGGCTGGTCCAGCTTCCAGAAGCGCAGCAGGCCCGCGACGAGCGTCACGAGAAGCGGGCCGCCCCAGGCCGACCAGCGCACCAGGCGGTCCGCCACGTGCGGCGGGATCGCGAGCACCGACCACACCTGCCGGCCGGGCCGCGTGTACGGCGGGTCCAGCCGGTCGCGGAGCGAGGTCTCCGGGCGGGGGACATGGCCGAAGCGGCGCAGCCGCCGTTGCCAGGAGGTCGGCTGTTCGCCGAGCGGGTCCCCGGCGTCGTGGCCCCGCTGGGTCTCGGGTGCGGTACTCGTCACCGCGCCATCGTAGGGAACGCATCTGTGCGAAGGGCGCTGCCCGTGCTGCGAGGATGGCTGATGTGACTGGAACGACTGGAACGCTCGTGCTCGCAGGGACCCCCATCGGCGATGTGGCGGACGCCCCGCCCCGCCTCGCCGCCGAACTGGAGCGGGCCGACGTCGTCGCCGCCGAGGACACCCGGCGGCTGCGCCGGCTCACCCAGGCGCTCGGCATCCACACCTCGGGGCGTGTCGTCTCCTACTTCGAGGGGAACGAGTCCGCCCGGACGCCCGAGCTCGTCGAGGCGCTGAGCGGTGGTGCCCGGGTGCTCCTTGTCACGGATGCCGGGATGCCCTCCGTCTCCGACCCGGGTTATCGGCTCGTCGCCGCCGCCGTGGAGAAGGACATTCGCGTCACCGCCGTGCCGGGGCCGAGTGCGGTGCTGACCGCCCTCGCCCTCTCCGGGCTGCCCGTCGACCGGTTCTGCTTCGAGGGGTTCCTGCCGCGCAAGGCCGGTGAACGGCTCTCCCGGCTCCGCGAGAACGCCGACGAGCGGCGCACCATGGTCTTCTTCGAGGCCCCCCACCGGCTCGACGACACCCTCGCGGCCATGGCCGAGGTCTTCGGCGCCGAGCGCCGCGCCGCCGTCTGCCGTGAGCTGACCAAGACGTACGAGGAGGTCAAGCGCGGTCCCCTCGGCGAGCTGGCCGTCTGGGCCGCCGACGGGGTGCGCGGTGAGATCACCGTCGTGGTGGAGGGGGCGCCGGACGCCGGCCCCGGGGACCTCGACGCCGAGGAGCTGGTGCGGCGCGTGCGGGTGCGGGAGGAGGCGGGGGAGCGGCGCAAGGAGGCCATCGCCGCCGTCGCCGCCGATGCCGGGCTGCCGAAGCGGGAGGTGTTCGACGCGGTGGTGGCCGCCAAGAACGCGGAGAAGGCCGCGAAGCCTTAGTGCGTACGGCGGTGTCTACGGCGTTTTTGTCAGTACGCCGTAAGCCGTCGCCACGAACGTGTCCGCCCGGTGCACCCGCCGCGTCGCCGTCGCCGCCACCGCGAGCCCCGTCCCCGGGCGGAAGCCCAGGAACGCCTGCTGGCCGAGCGTCGCACCGGCGTGGAAGAGGACCGGGCCGTACGGGGACGGGTGGTGGAACCACGTGAGCGTATGGGTGTGCGCGTGCCGCCGGCCGCGTCGCAGCACCGGGCGCCGGACCTCCGCCAGCGGCCCGGCCAGCGCGGGGTCCGTCGGCGCCGAGTCCGTGGGCGCCGCGTCCCGGGGCCCGGGCCCGTCCGCCCCGCCCACATGCGCCTCCAGGAACGTCAGCAGGTCCAGCGGGGTCGCCCGGACCGCGCCCGCCGCCGCGAAGCCGCCGGTGTCCAGCGCGGGCACCGGCGTGCCGTCGCGGCGGTGGCCCACCGCGTCCGTGCCGTCCGGGCCGGGCCGCACCCGGGTCGCGTCCAGGCCCAGCGGGGCCAGTACCTGCTGGTGCAGCAGGACCTCCCACGGGGTCCCGGTGGCCGCCGCCAGGGTGTGGCCGAGCACCGAGACGGCGAAGTTCGAGTAGTGCCAGCGGGTGCCGGGCCGGTGGCGCGGGCGGGCCCGCAGGAAGGCGCGGACCACCCGGTCGGCCGGATAGCCGCCGTACGGGTCGGTCGACCAGCGGGGCACCGCCTGTGGGTAGAAGTCGGCGGGCAGGCCCGGCAGCCCCGAGGTGTGGGTGAGCAGATGGCGCAGGGTGATCCGGCGTACCGCCGGATGCACCGGGAAGCCCGGGGCCAGCAGATCCGCCGCCCGGTCCTCGTAGCGCACCCTGCCCTGTGCCACCAGCCGGGCCAGCAGCAGCCCCGCGTACGGCTTCGACGCCGAGCCCAGCTCGTACGCCATCAGCTCGCGGGGGACCGGGCCCGGCTCCGCGCTCCCGCCGGTGTGGACCGTGCGCACTCCGTTCCGGCTGACCGCGAGCACCAGGTCGGGTGCGTCGACGGTCCGCGCGGCCTCGGCCAGGAGGCGGGCGGTGGCGGCCGGGGAGCCGGGGGCGGTCACGCGGACCGCGGTCGTGTCCGTCATGCCGGGGCCGGGGACGCGCTGAGGTCGGACAGGGCGCGGGACATCGCCAGAGCCGAGGCGAACGCGGCGACCAGCGTCGGGTGGTAGACGAGGTCGAACACCGACTCCTCGTCGCCCTCCGGCATCCCGCCGACCACCGGCATCGCGCCGTCCGGCTCCTGGGCCTGCGCGAACCCGGCCCAGGCCGCCGGGTCCTGGGTCGGCTCGGGCAGGCAGGCGTCGACCACCAGCAGCTCGCCCAGCAGGTCCCAGCGCTTCAGGTCCAGCCAGTCGTCCAGCCAGACCGGCAGCCAGAGAGCCAGGTACTCCGCGATGTCGGCCGGCAGCCCGGCCGGTTTCTCGCCCCAGTCGGTGAGGTGGAAGACCGTGTGCGTGATGTCGTAACCGATATGGCCCTCGACCGTCCACGGCTCGGGCCTGCGCGCCAGCCAGGTGTGGGCCAGCGCCGCCGTCTCCGGAACACTCGGCTCCACCCCGAACCGCCGCTCGATGGCGCTGAGGCCGAGACGCCGCACCGGCAGCACCTCCAGCGCCGCCCAGCTGGCCAGCCGATGGTTGAGCCGGATCGCGGACTCCAGGTCCGGCTGCCGGTAGCCCAGCTCCCGGAACGGTACGTAGACCTCCAGCGGCACCGGCGACAGCGGTTCGCGCCGCTGGCCCTCCAGCAGCCGTTCCCCGGAGGCCAGCAGCTCGTGCCAGGCGTGGTCCAGCAGCTTGTGGGCGAGGGATGACTGCTGCGAGCCGGCCACCCCCTCGCGGAAGATGACCTTCCCGATCAGCGCCAGCTCGCCCAGCGGCTTGAACCGGTCCAGCATCCCCGCCTCCGGGGACGGGTCCGCCTCCAGCCGGAAGCCCTCGCGGTGGTCGTACAGCCAGCCCAGGGCCTTCGCCCCGACGTCGTGGATCTGCTGGATGCCGCTGCTCATGCGGTGCGCCTTTCCCGGCCGGGCGGGGACCCGTCCGTCTGTCCCGGCGACCGCAGCGACCTCAGGGACAGGGCCGCGGCGAAGGCCGTCACGAGCGTGGAGTGGTAGCAGTCGATGAAGGGGTACGGGTCCGGCGCGGGGTCCTGGACCGGTGCGCCGGTCTCCGGGACGCAGCCGGTCGGGTGCTGGACGTCGGCCAGCACCGGCCAGACCGCGTCCAGCAGCTCCGCGGGGGCAGGGCCCGGCAGCGACGCGGCCACCGCCAGCAGCTCGCCGGTCAGGTCCCACTGGCCGCTCTCCAGACAGCCGTCCGCCCACGCGGGCAGCCAGGTCCGCAGATAGCCGTCGATCTTCTCCGGAACCCGGTCGGGCATCCGGCCCCAGTCGGTGAGGTGGAAGACGGTGTGGGTCAGCGCGTAGCCGGAGGGGCCCTCGAACATCCACGGCTCGGACAGACCGCCCAGCCAGGTCCGGGACAGCACCCCGCCCGCGTCCGTGTGGGTCACCACCCCCACCCGGCGCTCGGAGTTGACCAGCCCCAGCTGCCGGTTGGCGTGCTGCTCGGTGTGGGCCCAGGCACGGGTCGCGGTGAGCGGGCGGGCCAGCGCCTCGAAGCCCTCGTGGCGCAGCCCGTACCCGGCGAAGGCGGCGTAGATCTCGTACGGGTACGCGGCGAACGGCTCGGCGCGCAGCAGCTCCAGGAGCAGCGCGCCCTCGTGGACCTGTTCCCAGGCGTACGTGACGAGGTCCCCGGCCCGTTCGTGCTCCGGGGTGCCGGGGGCGGTCGTGCGGCGGATCGTCGAGCCGAGCTGGGCCAGCTCACCCAGCGGCTTCAGCGTGGCGTTGACCTGGGTGTGGGGTTCCAGGACGTCGTCGGGGAGCGCGAAGCGGGTGCGGTGCGCGACGGTCCAGGCGAGGGCGGAGCTCAGGACGCCGGGGAGGGCGGCGAGCGCGGCCCCGGACGTCCCGGAGGCCCCGGAGACCCCGGAGGAGGACGCGCGCTCCCGGGCCGGGCGGTCCTGCGGGTCCTGGGTCGCGGTCGTCGTCACCGGGCCCTCGCCTCGGCCATCAGCCGGGCGGCCCGCACATGGAGGGCAACCCGGGGGTCGTGTCCGCCCATCAGCTCGACGAAGTCCAGGCCGCGGTCCAGGCCCAGGGTGGCCGGTTCGCCGCCGATCGCCGCGAGCCAGCGGCCCGCGCCCGCCGCCTGGAGCCAGTCGCGCCGCCGCACAGCGCGGACGAACCCGCGCGCCAGGTCGACGGCCCGGTTCGCCGCGGCCCGCTGCACGGCCGAGGGGGCGGCCGGGACGGCGAGCGGCGCGAGGACCGAGAGCTGGTGGGTGAACGCCTGCCAGGGGGCCTCCTCCAGCCAGGCCGCGTCCGGCTCCGCGTACGTGCCGGTGGCGGCGGCCCCCGGTGCGGGCGGCGCCATCCGCTGGAGCGTGGAGATCATGTGCCAGTGGCTCCAGGCCGTGGCGGCCGGAGCGTCGGGCTTGGGCGGGAACTCCCGCACCGCGCGGTCGAGTACGGCGACGTCCCCCGGATGCGGGTGACGTCCGTACAGAACACTGGGCAGCAGCAGGTCGGCCCCGATGACCCGTACCGCCGCGATTCCGGTCCGATTCTCCTCGTCGATTCCCGCCGCGCCGCACACCGTGGCGAGGTGGTCCCCGCTCCGAAGAGCGAGGACCACCTCTGTTGCCAGGTCATGCACGGCACCCGCCAAGGGCGACGAAGCATGTGTCTGGTCCATGTGCCGGCGACTAGCCCTTCTTCGGGCGCGGGGTCGGAGGCGAGAGCAGCAGGGCTCCGCCGCCTGCGAGGAGCGCCAGGTAGGCGCACTCGCGGGAGTCGCGGTACAGACCTTCGACCTCACCGGGGTTGAGAGCGGCGTCGAGGTCGAGCTCGATGTCGGTGGCAGTGGTGTCCGTGGTGAACATGGGTTGTTCCCCGTCCTGTGGGAAATGGGGTGGACGTAATGAGTGAAAAGGAGGAATGAGGGCGTCGCAAATCGGGGGCGGCGTCCGGGGAAATCGTGCATTCAATTGAATGGTGAATTCATGAGGTGCGGGTGGGGCTGAAAGCCCGGTAATTCAAGGAAAGGGGAGGGGGCGGACGGGGG
>NZ_QWFA01000200.1 GCF_003501885.1 Streptomyces globisporus | reverse complement strand
GCGCGGTGCGGGCGGCCGCCACCGCGCCCCGGGGGACGCCGAGGGAGTGGGCGACCTCCAGCGCGTGCGTGGCGCCGACGGGGATCAGGGAGAGGACGCCGGCGGCCAGCTCACGTTCGCGGTGCAGCTGGGCCACCGCGCGCAGCAGCGCATGGTCGTCACCGACGACGACGGGCCTGCGCGCACCCCGCCGGGACAGGGCCCGGGCGAACTCCTCGGGGGTGTCCGGAAGGCAGATCTTGGCGTGCGCACCGGCGCTCAGCACGTCCTTGGCGATACGGACGGACTCGCCGTCACTCCGGCGGGCGACCGGATCGATGACCACCAGGAGCTGGTCGTCGCCGTCGCCGGGGGGCTCTGCAGCCGACACCTCGGTCCTTCCTCGGGTAGCATCTTGGTGCAAGAGCCCCTTGCGCTATTGCGCCAGGGGCTTCGTCTATTCCGGGGCACCCGGTTCGACGGCTCAGGCTTTGCCGTACATCGTCGTACGGCAGGTACGACCTTGACGTACGCCCCCTGACCTTGGACATGCCCCGCCCGGAAGGGGTGTACGCCTGTGCCCGCACTTGTGCTGCTCGGTGCTCAGTGGGGTGACGAGGGCAAGGGGAAGGCCACCGATCTCCTCGGTGGATCCGTGGACTATGTCGTGCGATACCAGGGCGGTAACAACGCCGGTCACACGGTCGTCGTGGGCGACCAGAAGTACGCACTTCATCTCCTCCCCTCCGGAATCCTGTCGCCGGGTTGTACCCCGGTCATCGGGAACGGTGTCGTGGTCGACCCGGCGGTCCTGCTCTCCGAGCTGAGCGGTCTGAACGAGCGAGGCGTCGACACGTCCAAGCTTCTGATCAGCGGCAACGCTCATTTGATCACTCCGTACAACGTCACGCTCGACAAGGTGACCGAGCGCTTCCTCGGGAAGCGCAAGATCGGTACGACGGGCCGGGGCATCGGTCCGACGTACGCCGACAAGATCAACCGCGTGGGGATCCGCGTCCAGGACCTCTACGACGAGTCGATCCTGGAGCAGAAGGTGGAGGCGGCCCTGGAGCAGAAGAACCAGCTCCTGGCCAAGGTCTTCAACCGCCGGGCGATCGAGGCCGGCAAGGTCGTCGAGGACATGCTCCAGTACGCGGAGCAGATCAAGCCGTTCGTCGCCGACACGACCCTGATCCTGAACGACGCCATCGACGACGGCAAGGTCGTGCTCTTCGAGGGCGGCCAGGGCACCCTGCTCGACGTCGACCACGGCACGTACCCCTTCGTCACCTCGTCGAACCCGACGGCGGGCGGCGCCTGCACCGGCGCCGGTGTCGGCCCGACGAAGATCAGCCGCGTGATCGGCATCCTCAAGGCCTATACGACGCGTGTCGGCGCCGGTCCGTTCCCGACCGAGCTGTTCGACGAGGACGGCGAGGCGCTGCGGCGCATCGGCGGCGAGCGCGGTGTCACCACCGGCCGTGACCGCCGCTGCGGCTGGTTCGACGCCCCGATCGCGCGGTACGCGACCCGGGTGAACGGCCTGACCGACTTCTTCCTCACGAAGCTCGACGTCCTCACCGGCTGGGAGCAGATCCCGGTCTGCGTGGCCTACGAGATCGACGGAAAGCGCGTCGAGGAGCTCCCGTACAACCAGACCGACTTCCACCACGCGAAGCCGATCTACGAGACCCTGCCGGGCTGGTCCGAGGACATCACCAAGGCCAAGACCTTCTCCGACCTGCCGAAGAACGCGCAGGGCTACGTGAAGGCCCTGGAAGAGATGTCGGGCGCCCCGATCTCCGCGATCGGCGTCGGCCCCGGCCGGACCGAGACGATCGAGATCAACTCGTTCCTGTAGCGCACCCGGGCATCACCGCGGCGGCGGCCCCCAGCCTTTCGAGGCTGGGGGCCGCCGCCGTTCTCGTTGTCCGGCGCGCCCGGGCGGTACGGTCGGGCTTGACACTTAAGTGCATGATCGTGCAACCTTCCCGAGATCCCTTCCATCGCTCGTCAATCCGTCGAGAGATGTTGTTGCTTGCGCGATCAATTAGATGGAGCCTGCGCATGGCTGATCCCGTGAAGATCAAGATCTGGTCCGACTACGTCTGCCCCTTCTGCATGCTGGCCGAGGGGCCCATCGAAGAGGCGATCAAGGACGTCGGCGTCGAGGTGGAAGTCGAGTGGATGCCCTTCGAGCTGCGTGCCCACCCCCAGCCCACCCTGCGGCCGGAGGACGAGTATCTGCCCGCCATCTGGGAGCGGGCCGTCTACCCCATGGCCCGTCGGCTGGGTGTCGACATCACGCTCCCCACCGTCTCGCCGCAGCCCTACACCGCCCTCGCCTTCGAGGGGTACCAGTACGCGGCCGAGCACGGCCTGGGCGACGCCTACAACCAGCGGATGTTCCGAGCCTTCTTCCAGGAGGACCAGGACCTGGGGGAGGTCGACGTCCTCGCCGCGCTGGCCGCCGGCATCGGCCTGGACGAGGCCGGGTTCCGTGCCGCGCTGGCGGACGGCACCTACCGTGCCCGGCACCAGGAGGCGCTGCGGGAGGCCGCCGCCCACCAGGTACGGTCCGTCCCCACGCTGCTCGTCGGAGACATCCGGATCGAGGGCGTCCCGCGCCCCGCCCAGCTGCGCAAGGCGATCCTGGACGCGCAGGCCCGGCAGGCGGAGGAAGCCGGTTACGGCGCGGCCTGCGGCATCGACGGGACGTGCTGAGGTGAGCGACACCCGCACCAGCGCGTCGCGCGCGCCCCACCCCGCCCTCGCCGCCTGCCGGTTCGCGGGTCTGGAGCTGCGCAACAGATTCGCCGTCGCCCCCATGACCCGGGTCTCCGCCACCGAGGACGGCCGGGCCACCGAGCAGATGGCCGCCTACTACGGGGCCTTCGCCGAGGGTGGTTTCGGACTCCTGATCACCGAGGGGACCTACACCGACACCGCCTTCGGCCAGGGCTACCTGCACCAGCCCGGCATCACGGACGAGGCGCAGGCCGCCGCCTGGCGGAGCGTCGTCGACCGCGCGCACGCCGCCGGCGCGCGCATCGTCCTCCAGCTGATGCACGCCGGGGCCCTGGCCCAGGGGAACCGGTTCCGGGACCGGACCGCCGGCCCGTCGGCGGTCCGTCCGATGGGTGAGCAGCTGGCCAAGTACCGGGGCAGCGGCCCGTGGCCCGTACCGCTGGAGATGACCTCCGGCCAGATCGACGAGGCTGTCGAGGGGTTCGCCGCCGCAGCGGTACGCGCCCGTGACACCGGCTTCGACGGCGTCGAGATCCACGCCGCCAACGGCTATCTGCTCGACCAGTTCCTCACCCCGTACACCAATCTGCGCACCGACGCGTACGGCGGGGAGATCGAGGGGCGCTCACGGCTCCTGCGGGAGGTGACGGCCGCGGTCAGAGATGCGGCCGGACCCGGCTTCACGGTCGGCGTCCGGCTCTCCCAGGGGAAGATCAACAACTTCGGCTGGCGGTGGCAGGGGGGCGATGTCGAGGCGGCCGCCCTCTTCGGGGCGGCGGTCGGGGCCGGGGCCGACTATCTGCACCTCGCGGGCAGCGGACGGGACTGGCTGCCGGACGGACCCACGCTTCCCGGCCTCGCCCGGAAGGTCACCGGAGTGCCCGTGATCGCCAACGGCGGGCTCCACGAAGAGGCGGTGGCACGGCGCGTCCTGGACGAGGGGCACGCGGACGTCCTGGCCATCGGTACGGGCGCGCTGGCCAACCCCGACCTGCCGCACAAGGCGGCTGCGGGGGCTCTGCCGACGGCGTTCGACCCGCAGGTGCTGGAGCCTCTGGCGACGTTGGACAACGCCCTTACGTATGCGTCCGCTTGACACTCATTATATGCACATGCAAGATTAAGGCGTCGGGTCACGCCGCTGGCGGAGATCTACGGAAACTATCTGCTTGCATGTGCAGGCAAAATAGATGCAGGGCAACTCGGGAGACGAACTGCTCATGGGTACATACGACAGCGAACTGATGGGCTTCGCCCACGAAGCGATCCGGCTCAGCCGCGAGCACGTCGCCCAGGGCGGCATTCCTTTCTCCGGTGTCGTCGTGGGTGGTGGACGCATCCTGGGTACCGGCTTCAACCGCGTCCGCGAGGACAACGATCCGACCGCGCACGCCGAGGTCGTCGCCCTCCGGCAGGCCACCGCACGGCACGGCATGCGCGCCGTGGCGGGAGCCACCCTGATCGCCTCCGGCGAGCCCTGCGCCCTGTGCTACATGGCGGCGCGGTTCGCCGGCATCGGCCACATCGTGCACACCGCCGACCGCCGGACCGCCGCCCGGTACGGCTTCGACTACACCGGCTCGTACTCCCTGTTCGCCGAGGACCCCGAGCACTGGCCCATCAAGGTCACGGCGCTCCAGCTCCCCGAAGCGGAAGTGCCGTTCCAGGACTTCCTCACCATGAGCCGGCCCCGGCACTGACCCGGGCCCGGTTGCGCGACACCGTCGCACGCCGTCCCCCGCACGGCATCCCCCACGCCCGAACTCCTCCTCACCCACCGCACGGAAGGACCTCCCATGCACTGGCTCTACCTCGCCATCGCCGTCGCCTTCGAGATCGCTGTCGCCATCGCCGCCGGAAAGGCGGAGGGCTTCAAGAACCGCAAGTGGACCGCCATCACCCTGATCAGCGGCGCGCTCGCGACGTTCTTCCTCAGCAAGTCGCTGCTGACCTTCGACGTCGGCGTCGGCTACGCCCTGTGGACCTCCGTGGCGGGCGTCGGCATCACCGTCCTCGGCGCGCTCTTCTTCGGTCAGCGCCTGAACTGGAACAAGGCGATCGGCATCGTCCTCGTCATCGGTGGCGTCGTCGGCCTCCAGCTGAGCGGTTCCGCCTGAGCCCGGGTGCATCACCCCCGACCGCACACGCGGTGCCTCCCGCCCACCATCTGACGCCACCTCAGAGAGGATCCACCTCCCATGTCCAACGAAGCCAAGACCTCCAAGAACGCCTGGCTCTCGCTCCTGCTCGCCGGAGTCTTCGAGATCGGCTACGCGCTCGCTGTCGGCGGCAGCGAGGGGTTCACCGTCCTGACCTGGTCCCTGGTCGCCGTGGTGTTCTTCCTGCTGACGCTGTACGCACTGAGCCTCGCCCTCCGCACGATCGAGGTCAGCATCGGTTACGCCGTGTGGGCGGGCATCGGTGCGGTCGGCGCCGCCGTCCTGGGCCCCGTCTTCTTCGACGAGACCCTGACCCTGGCCAAGGGCATCTGGCTGTCGGTCATCATCGTCGGTGTCATCTGGCTGAAGCTCGCCGACCGCACGAAGCCCGAGGCGGTCGCCCCGGCTCCGGCGCCCCAGCAGGTCACGGACCGGCCCGGCGCGCTCCAGGTCTGACGCCCCGCGACCGTACGCCCCCGGCGGCTGCCTCCCACAAGGAAGGGGAGGCAGCCGCCGGGGGCGTTCCGCCGTGCCACGCGCCGCTGTCCTCGCCGGGCGGTCCGGACCGTCATGGCCGTGGGCTACGCCGTCATTTCGCGGTCCGTCCGCCGTCGACCGCGAGGGCGGTCCCGGTGGTGAAGGAGGAGGCGTCCGAGCAGAGCCAGGCGGCGGCGCGGGCGATCTCGACCGGATCGGCCAGTCGCCGCTGGATGCCCTGGGAGCCGAAACCCGCGCCCACGGCGGCTCCGGTGGAGCGGAGGGCGTCCATCATCTCGGTGTCGGTGCCGCCCACCACGAGGGCGTTGACTCTGATGCCGTGCTCGCCGTACTCGGCCGCCGCCGCCCTCGTGAGACCGATGATCGCGTGTTTCGCGGCCACGTAGGGCGCCGACGCGGCGGTGGCCCGTACGCCCGCCACGCTGGAGGTGTTGACGACCGCGCCGCCGCCCGACTCCAGCATGGCGGGGATCTGGGCACGCAGGCAGTTCCACACACCGCGCAGATTGACGTCCAGGGTGCGGTCGAAGACATCGTCGGGAAGTTCGTGCAGGAGCGTACCGGCGCTGGCGTGACCGGCGTTGTTGAAGGCGCAGTCGAGGCTGCCGAACCGGTCGACCGCCGTGGCGACGGCCCGTTCCATGTCCGCGGGGCGGGTGACGTCCCCCGGTACGGCCACGGCCCGGCCGCCGTCCTTCCGGATGCGCTCGGCGACCTCCTCCACCTGGGCGGCCCGGCGGGCGACGAGCACGACGGCTGCTCCCTCATCGGCGAAGTGCCGGCCCGCCGCGGCGCCGATTCCGCTGGAGGCTCCGGTGATCAGGGCCACCTTGCCGGAGAGCGCCGGTCCGCCCGGCGTCACGCCTGTCTCTCCCGGCCGGCCGCCACGAGGGCGGGGCTCCAGAACGTCTCCGTGCTCATCTCCTGGTCGATCCGGTGCAGCAGACCGTCGTCGAGCGCGTCCAGGCGGTCGATCATGTGGCGTACGCCCGCCTCCCGCATGAGGGTGCGCTGGTGGCTGTGGGCGAAGGCGGAGGGGTGACCGACGAAGGCGGTGCCCAGCGCGCGGGCCGCCTCGGCGACCCGGGCGACGTCGTCGACGAAGAGGGCCTGGGCGGGACGGAGTCCGAAGACGTCCTCGGTGATCTCCCGGAGACCGGGGCGGATGTCGTTGGTGCTGACGTAGCCGGGGCCGTCGAACAGGTGGGCGTAGCGGCCCAGATGGCGGTCGAAGTGCTCCTTGCCCAGGCCCCCGTAGCAGACCGTGCGCAGGCCCGCGCTCCGCAGCCGGTGGAGCAGGCGGTGCGTGCCCGGGGTGATCGTGACCGGGTGCCGGCCGACGTGGGCGGCGCGCTCCTCGAAGTAGGCGGCGAGCGCCGCCTCGCCCGTCATGCCGCCGCCCACGGCGGCTGCGAGCCGTTGCCCGGCTATGTGCTGCGACTGGGAGAAGACCGATCGCTCCAGCGCGGCCGAGTAGGTCCCGCCCCGGCTGACGACGAACTGGTGGATGACCGGGCTGAAGGTGTCGTTGAGCAGGACACCGTCGATGTTCAGGGCGGCCAGGCGTAAGGAAGGCATGGGGCTCCTTGAGGTTCGTTCGAGGCGGGAGGAACGGTCGGCGGGCTGAGCGGTCAGGGCATCATCGCGGCGCCCCGGGCAGGGGTCGCGTCGGCGCGCGTGATCACGGACGGGACCGCGATGCCCGGAAGGATGAGGTTCCACATCTGCTGGGTGCGCTCGGGAAGGTCCTGGCGGCCGCTGACGACGTTGGAGTACATCTGCATCCCGGTACAGGCCGCGATGACGAACTCCGCGACCACGACCGGGTCGACGCCGGGCTGGAGCTCGCCGTCGTTCTGGGCGTCCTGGAGGCACCCGGTCATGATCGCGCAAAACTTCTCGTACGGGTCGGCGTTGGCCGGACCGCCCACGGAGGTTTGTTCGTTGGTCAGCCGGACGCCGGCCCGCAGCAGTGGATCGCGCTGGAGCTGCCACGACCAGACGAGCGTGATGTCGATGAGCCGTTGCAGGCCCCCGGCGGCCACCAGCGGGACCAGGGTCTCCGGCTGGCTGTTCATCACCGCCTTGGCGAGGTCCTCCTTGGAGCCGAAGTGGAAGTAGAGCGCTCCGGCCGTCACACCGGCGCGCTTGAGGATGCGCGTGATGCTTGCACCCGCGTAGCCGAACTCGTCGAACACCTCTGCTGCTGCGTGGAGGAGAGCGCGGCGGGTCTGCTCCGCTCGCTCCTGTTTCGGTTGTGCCATGCCCTGTCACCTTCCCAAAAAGAATGACCCTTATGTTATCTGGCCGGACCGGAGCCAGGGCAAGTCCCGTTTGTTCCAGTTAAGTTGCTTATGCATACTCCTGAACGCCAAAAAAAGTCAGGCTCGTGTTGCTCTTGACCCAGCAAAACAAAAGAAACATTATTTTTGAGTCGGCACGGGGGGTGCTCATGTCGCTCCTCTGCGCAGTCATCCGTGAGCAACGACCGATCGTGGGGGGTCCACGTTGTCTGTTTCCGTACTGAGCCGTGACGTACAGCCGGTCCAGCAGTCTCAGGTGCACCAGTGGCAGGTGCACAAACTCCAGGGGGAGGAAGTACTGCTCCGGACCTGGACCGAGGGGGACTCCGGACGCTTCGTGCTTACGGCGCGCTGGCCGAAGGGGCACGCGTTCTACCAGCCGTCGCAGGGCGCGTACGATCCGCTGCTGCTCGCGGAGACCGTGCGCCAGACAGTGCCGCTGCTCTCCCACGCCGTGCACGGCGTTCCGGGCGGCGTTCCTCGGGAGCACAAGCAGGCGTGGGAGTGCTTAGACTTCGCGGTCGAGCCGCTGGCCGCACTGGTCACCACCGCCGAGGACGAGGTGCGTCTGGTGGTGTCCTGCTCGGACGTGGTCCGGCGCGGCAACAGGTTCGCGGGCATGACGATGGACATCGACGTCCACCTCGGCAAGCGGCTCATGGGGATCGCGCACACCCGTTTCAACGACCAGCCCGCGGCCGTCTACCGGAGAATGCGCAGGGGCTACGCGGACATCGACGTCGCACTGGAGAACCGCCTGGAGACCGCCCACCCGGGGGTGGACACCGCCCACCCGGTGCTCTTCGACCACCCGGTCGACCACGCGCCCGGGATGCTCCTGCTGGAGGCCGCCCGGCAGGCGGCGCGCGCCGTCGGCGGGGCCACCGCGGCGGTCATCGGAATGCGGACGAACTTCGTCCGGTACGTCGAACTCGACGCTCCGGCCGTGGTCGTGGCCGGTTCCCCGGCACCCGTCGGCACCGGCAGGCGCCGGGTGCCCGTCTCGATCGAGCAGGACGGCGTCCAGGTCTTCACCTCCGAGGTGACCATCGCCGGATGAGGGCCTGCTCCCCGGGGCCCACGCCGTGACGCGGCGGGCGGTCCGTACCTCCTCGCTCGGAGGTACGGACCGCCCGCCACCGGTCAGACCGGCTCCAGCTCCGCCTCCGGCATCGGGTCCGGGAGGTCCTCGTACATGATGACGTCCACGTGCACCGAGGCCGGAACGGCGAAGCTGGCCTCGTATCCGGGTGGGGCGATCAGCTGCCGCACCCGCCAGCCGAGCGGCTGGCCGGTGAGGTCCAGCCGGTTCAGGACGGACGCCATGCCCTGGCCGGTCGCCTTGGCCATGGCCTCTTTGCGGGTCCACAGCCGGGCGAAGTCCCGGACCAGTTCGTCGGCCGGGCGGGCGCCCAGGCCGGGACACGGCTGCCGCAGGAAGCCGACGCTGCGGGGCGGGCAGCCGAGCGAGGAGCCGAGGACGCTCCGCAGCGCCCAGTGGGCGAAGGCGTAGGCCTCCTTGCCGGAACGCTGCGGTATCGCGGCCAGCCGGCTCCGTTCCTTCGCGTCGAGCCAGTCGGGCGCAGACCCGTCGGGTGGCAGCCGCTGCCCGGCCGGGGCCCGGACGATCCAGACGCCCACCTGGTCGCGGACCTCGCCCGGGGGTGCGTCGGACCACTTGAGGTCGTGTGTCATGTCGATACGGCTCCTGATGTGGCGGGGACCCGGCCGGCCCCCGCCACGGGTCGGATCAGGCGGTTGCTGCGAGCAGCGGCCACGGGCCGGTCGTGGCGTACTGCTCCAGACCCTCGGCGGCGAGATAGCGCCGGAACCCCGGAACCTGCTCCGCCGGGCGCAGTGCCCCGCGGTACAGCACCAGTCCGCGCACGCCGTTGTCGTCGTCGTGCCAGCACACCAGGGGCATGTGGTACTCGGGTGTGTCGCAGGTCTCCTGCACGGCGGCCTGGTAGCCGTACGCGGGCAGCAGGCTCATCCGGTCACGCTCCCCGGTTCCGGGCGGACGCCGAACAGGGCGCCGTAGTCGCTGATCCGCGCGGCCGCCTCGGCACCGCCGGCGAGGTGCAGCGCGTGCCAGAAGAGGACCTGGTTGGCGGTGAGGACGGGGAAGCCGATCCGCTCCTCCAGGCCCGCGATGGTGCCCACTGCGCGGATGCCGTTGCCGGCGACCAGGACCGCCTGCGGCTTCTGCGGGGCGACGGTCGACTCGATCCACTGCACCAGGGCCTCCGGGGTGATGAGCTTCTGGTTGCTGGGCAGGCCGCAGGGGGCGTGGTGGACGACGTCGAACCCCCGCTCGCCGAAGTAGGAGGCGCCCAGGGCGGAGAGCTCGTCGTCGAACCACGGCGGGTTGACCAGCGCGATCCGTTCGGCGCCCAGAGCCCGGAAGCCGGCCGTGGCCGCGTGGGTGGTGCCGGTGAGCGGGATGCCCCGGGTCCGCTCGGCGAGCCGCTCGAAGAGCTTCTGCTCGCCGTCTGCGCCCAGGACGTAGGCGGAGCTGGTGAACCCCAGGGCGATGGAGTCCAGCGGGGAGGCCGCGAGCAGCTCGACCGCGTCGTCGATGAAGGGCGGGTCGATGAAGGCGCGCACCGGGTCGTGCGGGATCTTGGGGTCCATCTCGCCGCCGGGCCGCATGGCCCCGAAGTGGACGCGGGAGCCGTGGATGAAGACATCGCGTGGGGCCATCGCCTGGAGCTCGGACTCCGGCCCGACGTCCGCGTGCGGAACGACGACACCGACGCGGGCGACGGCGCCCCAGCCGTCCTCTCGGGCCTGGAACTGCGTCATGGGGTGCTTCTCCTCTTCTTCTGCCGTTCTTCTGCTCTGACGTGACGCGACGTGACGTGCCTGTGCGGGGGTGGGATGCGCCGTCGTACGGGGATGACGTGCCTGGTGCGCCGTCGCGTGCCGCTCTGCGGGGGGAGGGGCTCAGCTCGCCTCGTCGGCCAGCGAGCCGCCGCTGACCGTGCCGGTGCCCTCCGCGTCGAGGAACTTCGGGTGCTTGCGGCGCATGGTGCTCATGACGAATTCGTACGGGACGTCGTCGAAGTCGCCGTGGTCGGTGAGGAACTCCATGCTCTGCCGCCCCTGGGCGTCGAAGGGGTGGTAGAGGCTGTCGGAGCGTCCGTCGAATTCCAGCGGGGTCATGCCGTACAGCCGGCACAGCAGCTTGTTGAAGACCGGGGTCACCTGGAGCCAGCGGCCTTCGAGATACACGGTGGCCAGGCCGTGGAAGAAGACGTCGCCGCCGATGTAGGAGCGCAGCCGGTCGGAGGCGAGGTGGTTGCGGACGTCGCTGTAGTGCAGCCGGGCCGGGATGCCGACGGAGCGGCAGGCGGCGGCGTAGAGCACGGACTTGTGCAGGCAGAAGCCCTTGCCGCCGGTGATGATGCTGGACGCCTTCAGTCCCTCGGGCGACAGGTCGGCGCCGTAGACCTCGTAGTGGATGCCGTCGCGCACCGCGTAGTAGAGGGCGACGGCGAGTTCGACCTGGCCGGCCTTCTCGCGGTCGATCCCGTTGAGGGCCTTGTCGACGAAGGCGCGCACGGTCTCGTGCTCGTGGTCGAGGAAGTCGGTGGCCGCGGTGAGGCGGGCGAGCTCCTCGTCGGTCGGGGTTGCGGGGACGGTGTCGGTCAGGATGTCGGTCATGGCGGATGCCTCTCGTCACAGGCCCATCAGGGCGGCGATGCAGTTGCGCTGGATCTCGTTGGTGCCGGAGTAGATGGATCCGGAGGTGGCGTTGCGCAGCTCGCGCTCGATGCCGGTGCCGGTCAGATAGCCGCGGGCGCCGAAGATCTGGACGGCGTGCCGTGCGGTGAGCTGGTTGGCCTCGCTGACCACGATCTTGGTGGCGGCCACGTCCAGCGAGGCGTCCGTGCCCTGCTCGACCTTGCGCCCGGTGTCGTACAGCCACTTCCGGGCCGTCTCCACCGCGATCTTCATGTCCGCGATCTTGTGGGAGACCGCCTGGTTCTTGCCGATCGCGCTGCCGAACTGCTGCCGCGTGGTGGCGTGTTCGACGACACGCTTGAGGCGGTGGGCCATCTCGCCGAGGTTGACGGCGAAGGAGAAGAGGACCTCCCGCTTCATCACGTAGTCCATGATCAGGAAGCCGGCGCCCTCGCTTCCCAGCCGGTTGGCGACGGGCAGCCGGACGTTCTCCAGCGTGACCTCGCTGATCGGGGAGGTGCGCAGCCCCATCGTCTCCAGCGGCTCGCCGATCCTCAGGCCGGGCGTGGAGCGCTCGGCCAGGAAGGTGCTGAGTCCGAAGGCGCCCGGCTTGCCGGTACGGACGTAGAGGAGGAAGAGGTCGGCGACGGGGGCGTTGGTGATGAACATCTTGCCGCCGTCGAGCACGTACTCGTCGCCCTCGCGGACCGCGGTGGTCCGGATGTTCATGACGTCCGAGCCGTGGCTCGGCTCGGTGATCGCGTGCGCGGTGATGGCCTCGCCGGAGGTGACCCGCGGCAGGTACCGCGAGCGCAGTTCCTCGGAGCCGAACGCCTGGAGCGGGATGCCGACGCTGACGATCTGTGTGGACGCCGAGAAGTTGAGGCCGGCGTCCCGGCTGGTGTGGCCGAGGCCCTCCAGCGCGGACATGGTCTCGGTGAGCGTCCGGCCGGCGCCGCCGTACTCCGGGGCGAAGGGGAGGGTGAAGAGGCCCGAGCGCTGGAGCGGCTTCCACTTCTCGTGCGGGAACTCGCCGGCCCGGTCCCAGCGGGCGACGTCGTCGTTCAACTCGTCGCCGTACGGCGCTGTGATGCCGTAGGTGTCTGTGTCCTTCTCTGCTGCCATGGGGGCTCTGCCTTGCCTTTCGCCGGTCGCGGGGTGAGCCGGGTGCGGGGCCGCGCCGTCGCGGCCCCGCACCCGGCGGCGGTGATCAGTAGCGGGAGAAGCCGTCCTCGGAGAGCGAGTGCTTCTCGTCGCCCCGCAGCGCCGGGCTGAAGACGGAGACGAGGAGCAGGTCCTCGTCGTCGGAGGCGAGCAGGTGGTGGGCGTCGTGCTGGTCCAGGGCGTAGATGGTGCCGGTCTTGATCTTGTGGCGGACGCCTTCGGTGGTGACGACCTCGCCCGAGCCGCCTATGCAGTAGCAGGCCTCCAGGTGGCCGAGGTACTGAAGCCCGCTGGAGGTGCCCCTGCGGACCAGCGTCTCGCAGACGGTGAAGCCCATTCCGTCGGCTTCGGTGAGCAGGCGGTGGCTGGTGCCGCTGCCCCACTCGACCGCGGGGACGTCGGAGAGAGAACGGACGATCATGGGAGTACTCCTGTCATCGTTGTGTTCTGGACGTGTGCTGGAGCGTGGGGGCGGGCGGTGCTGCGGGGGAGCCGTGGGGAGGCGTGGGGTCAGACGGAGGCCGGGGCGGCCCGCTCGACGAAGCCGCGGATGTCCGCGAGCGTGCGGTAGGCGGCCGGCTCCAGGGGGATGTCGTCGACGGGGATGCGGTAGGTCTCGGATATCCAGGAGATGAGGCGGACCAGGCCGAGGCTGTTGACGACCGTGCTCTCGATGAGGTCGAAGTCGTCGGTCAGGTCCTCGGCGTCCTCGCCGGCGAGGAACTCGCTGACGATGTAGGCGCGGATCGGGTCGCTGGCGGTGGTGCTCATGCGGTGTCTCCGTTCAGTCGGTTCTTCTTGATCGAGTTACGGTCGGGCTTGCCGGTCGGGGTCTTCGGCAGCGGTGTGCCGGCGAGCCCGACCGAGCTGGGCACGGCGTGCCGCGGCAGGTGCTTCGCCGCGTACGCCCGCAGTCCCAGCGAGCTGAGGGAGGCCCCGTCACGGCGCACCACTTCGGCGTGCAGCCGGTTACCGGCCTCGGGGCAGGGCAGGGCGACGACGCAGGCCTCGACGACGTCCGGGTGGGCGCCGAGGACGGTCTCGACCTCCAGCGTGTTGGTGCGCACGCCGCGCACCTTGACCTGGAAGTCGGTGCGTCCCTGGAGGAAGTAGCGGCCGTCGGCGTCACGGTGGACGAGGTCGCCGGTGCGGTAGAACATGGCGCCGCCGCCGCGCGGGTCGGGCATGAACGCGCGGGCGTTACGGGCCTGTTCGAGATAGCCGCAGGTCTGGAAGGGGGTGTGCACCAGCAGTTCACCGGTGCCNCGTCCCCGCTGGCCCCGGCGTCGGCCAGCACGACCGCGCCGCCGGCCTCCAGGACCGTCCAGACGTCGAGGAGCGCCAGGTCGAAGTTGAGAGGTGAGAAACTCAGCGCCCGGGCCGTGTCGTCGATCCCGAACTTCCCGGTGGCCCAGTCGGCGAACCGGTCGAAGGCATGGGTGCGGATCGGGACGAGCTTGGGTACGCCGGTGGACCCGGAGGTGGTGAGGGTCAGCAGGGACTCGGCGGGGTCGGGGACGCTGAAGCCGTCCGCCGCCGCGGGGTCCGTCTCCTCCCGCACCAGGCTCACACCGCCGCCGGGGACCGCCGTGGCCGTCAGCGGGCCGTGGGCCTGGGCGGTGAGCGTGGCCAGGGCCGCGGCGCCCAGACCGGGGGAGGGGACCAGGGTGTTGATCCCCTGACGCCAGGCCGCCAGCAGCAGGGCGATGGTCTCCGGTGACTTGTGGGCCGGGACGCACAGGGCGCGGACCGATCCGAAGCCGGCGCCGTCCAGGTCGGCGGTGGCGCGGCGGGTCAGCCGCTCCAGCTCCGCGTAGGTGACCCGCTCGCCGGCGGCGACGAGCGCTGTGCTGTCGGGCTGTTCCTGCACATGTCTGCTGAGGGCCTGTAACAGGCGAGGCGATGGCAACGGTCCCCCTCGGTGGATGGGCGATCTCACGGCGGGATCCGGCCGTGCGAGTGAGCCGCGCGGTCCGACTGCGAGATCCGGCTGCGAGGCCGCGAGATCTGGCTACGAGAGAGAACTTACGGGGTTCTATTTGTATGGTCAAGCAAATAGATTGGGCGTTCGTGTGATCCAGGCCACACCCCCGTCGCCGTTGAGGGAAGCCCGAACATGCAAAGGACGGCGGGGAGGCGGCCGGGTTTCCCGGTAGCGCTTNCCCGCCGTCCTCGTGGTCGTGTCAGGCGGCGCTGCGCAGCGCTTGCACCGCCCGGGCGAGCTGGGCGTCGGTGCTCGCGGTGTTGAGGGCCGAGCTGAGGACGTCGGCGTACGTGGCGCGGGCTTCCTGGTAGCGCTTGCGGCCTTCTTCGGTGATGACGGCGAAGACCCCGCGCTTGTCGTCGGCGCAGTTGTCCTTGTAGGCGTAGCCGGCGCTGTCCAGCCGTCCCACCAGGCGTGTGACCGAACTCTGGCCCAGGCCGATGTGGTCCGCCAGTTCCTGCATGCGGCACTCGCCCTTCTCGGTCTGGTGGAGGGTCTCCAGGGCCCGGTACTCGGACAGGCCGACCCCGTAGCGGCGCTGGAGGGTGTGTGCGAGCTGGCGTTCCACGAAGGCGTGCAGGCCGAGAACGGCCTCCCACATGGTCTGATCGGAGGCGGCGCGTGGCTGCTGGTTGATCGTCATGGAACAGCTCCCCTTCTCGACTGCGATACCAACAAGATACATGCCCATGCAATCATTTGGGGAGCGCCGGCGCCTGCGGGAGCGGGTGCTGGTCGATATTTACTTGTATGCGCAAATAAAAGTCAGGGGTTCATGCCTTCGAGAGTGGCACACGTGTAAGCGGCCGAGACGAGTGTCATGTGCCGGTGCCAGCCGGGGAAGGAGCGGCCCTCGAAGTCGAGCAGGCCGAAGTCCTCGCCCATGCGCCGGACCGCGGACACCGCGCCCCGGGGCGAGTGGGCCAGTTCCAGCAGTTCGGCAGGATGGCGGTCGGTGATGTTGGTCAGCCAGATCCGGCCCGGGCGCCCCGCGTCCGCGTCCCACTCCGCCAGCAGCCGGCCGGGCCCGTGGGTGCTCTCGCCGCTCGGGCGGAGCCCGTGGACGGGGGTCTCGTACGAGATGATCCGGCGGCCCGCGCCCGCCGGGTGCCGCACCCCGCGGCGCAGCAGCAGCGCCCGGGCCGACGGCCGCTCACCCGGCGGCAGTTCGGCTCCGCCGATGGCGGTCTGGCCCGGAACGGCGAGCACGAAGGAGTGCCCGCTGCCCTGGAGTCGCCGCGCCAGCCGCGGAGTGTCGCACAGGGCTGTCAGGTCGGCCACCACGGGGGCGGTCTCCCCGTCCGTCCAGGACGTCATCTCCTGGACCAGCTGAAGGGCGTGGTCCCCCGGTGACTGCGGTCGGGCTGTCGTCGGGATCTTCGCCCGGTCCCGCACGGCGGGGTCCTGGGTGAACCGCGGTGGAAGGAAGAGCTGCCAGTCGACCGGGAGGTGTGCCTGTCCGGCGTTCAGGAAGAGGCCCAGTCCCAGCTGGCAGTTGACGGTGCGCCCCGACTCCGGCAGGAAGCGCTGGTGCACGCCGGGCGAGTGGTTGCCCCGCTTGGGCAGCACCGTCGGCGCCAGGGTCCAGCTCCGCACCGGCAGCGACCGGGTGGCCCAGCGGGCCAGCCGACCGCGGACCGGGGCCCACTCCCAGGGGCTGGCGTTCACGAACTGGTGCAGCGACGACGACGTCGCCTCGGAGCCGGTCACGGTGGCGGCCATGCGTCGCACGGTCTTCTTGCCGTGTGTACGCAGCAGGCCCTGTAAGTACACATGCCCCCAACGCTGCTGGTCGGAGCGGTGCAAGTGGCCGAAGAGGAGGCGGGACAGGTCGTCCAGCGCTCGGCCCGTCGCCATCTCGGGCGTTTCGTGCATCGTCGTCACTGCAAGTCCCTCCCAGGTGAGCGTCGCTGAGCAGACTAACAAACATAGAGAATGTTCGTTATATTTCTGAGGGAGAAGAGTGGCGACTTACCGAGGTTCAAGGAGAAGGCGCATGCAGGAACGGGCGGCCAGGACCCGACAGGCCGTGCTGGAGGCGGCGGCCGAGGAGTTTGCCGAGCGGGGTTACGAAGGCGCCTCACTCCAGCGGGTGGCCTGTCGGGCCGAGACCTCGATCGGCGCTCTGACCTTCCACTTCAGGAACAAGACCGCCCTGGCCGAGGAGGTGCGTCTCACCGGACGTGCGCGCTTCGACCGCTCCCTGGCGGGACTCGCCCCCGCCGCCGACCCGTTACGGGAGCTGCGGGTCCTGATCGGCACGCTGGCCCGGCTGGCGCGCGAGGACCGCTTCGTCCGCGCCGTACGCCGCCTGGAAGCCGGTCCGCCGGACAGCGCTCCGCCGTTGGCCGAGACCTGGATGCCCGTCCTCCGTGCCGTGCTCGACCGGGCCCACGGTGCCCGGTGGCTCCGCCCGGGCGTCGCGCCCGAGGAGGCGGAGGCCATGCTGGCGCACCTGGCGGAAGGGGTGATGGCCGCCCCCGGCACGCCCCGGAGCGCGGCGGGCGCGGTCTGGGACTCCGTCTGGGACGTCGTCCTGCACGGCCTCGCCGCGGACCGGGGCGATGGGCCCGTCCGCGACGACCGGGAGCCTTCGCGGGCGGACAGCTGACGGGCCCCGGCCTGACGGCGGCCGGGGCCCGTCTCGCACCGCTCCCGCCGGCGGGCCGGCGGATTCCTCAGCCCGCCCGCAGCGACCGGTCCACCGCGTAGGCCACCTCGTCCAGCAGCCGGGCGCCCGGGCCCGCCGTCAGCCGGCCGCGGACCCAGGCGGCGCCGGTCCGGGCCCGGGGCCAGGCCTGGTAGGCGACCGACCCGGGGCCCTGGTGGCCGAAGGCGCCGGAGCGGACGGCCGGGTGCAGCCCGTCGTCGAGGAGCTGGAGGCCGCCTTCGCCGTAGGCGCTGACCCCGCCGAGCAGCGGGTCCAGGCCCTCGGCCCAGAAGCTCCGCGCCTGGTCGAGCGTGCGCCGCGACAGAAGCAGCGGCTCCTCGCCCGGAGCCCGTACGGCGTCGGCGGCCAGGACGCCCTGAAGCCGGGCGAGGCCGCGGGCCGACGCGTACGCCCCCAGTGAGGGGATGACCGCGTAGCGCCGTCGGCTCTCGCTCCACACCCCGGCGTCCGCCGGGAACGGGCACGGGTTGTTCCACACCCGCCCGGACAGCTCCGCCCCGCCGCTGTCCTCCCCGCCGTCCGGCGCCGGGAAACGGGACCGGAAGTCCGCCCCGTACGAGATGCGGGCGGTGTGCGGCAGTTGGTCGGGTACGAGACCGAAGTGGACGTCCAGGCCCAGGGGGCCGGCGATCTCCTCCAGGAAGAACAGGTCGAGATCGCGGCCGTCGACCCGGCGGACCACCTCCGCGACGATCCACCCCGCGGTCCACGGGCCGTGCAGCACCCCCCCGGCCCGGGGATCGTCCTCCAGGCCGTGCAGTTCGAGGAGCGCGGCCATCATGCGCGGGTTCTCCACGTCCCGCTGGTCGAGTCCCGCCTCCACGGCCGGGAGCCGGGCGGTGAAGGTCAGCACGTCCCGCAGCGTCACCGCGCTCTTGCCGCGCGCCGCGAACTCCGGCCAGTACTCCGTGACCGGCCGGTCCAGGGCGAGCGCGCCCATGTCGGCGAGGAGCAGGACCGTCGTGGCCAGGACGGCGTGGGAGCCCGTCAGCAGCGGTACGAGGGTGTCGCCGCTCCACGCGGTCCCGGTGACCGGATCGGCGGTGCCCTGCCACAGGTCGACCACCAGTTCACCGTCCTGTACGACAGCGAGCGCGGCTCCCCGGGTTCTCGGGGGGCCCGCTTCCCGGCAGGCCTGTTCGAAGGAGCGGCGCACCGAGGCGAACCCGGACGCCGTGGTGCCGTGGACGACGGTGGTCGCCGCCCGCGGCCGGGGCCGCGGGAGGACCTGCCGTACCAGTGAGGTCGTCATGTCAGGAACTCCAGAAGTGGTGGAGAGTCGGGGGCAGCGGTGCTCGGGTGGCCCGGGCCGGGCTCACACCTCGGCGGATCCCGCCGGATAGGGCAGGAACTCCAGGTCGGTCAGGTCCTGTTCGGTCAGCCGGACGCGAGCCCCGCCGAGGTTCTCGGCGAGGTGGTAAGACGCCCGGGTGCCGGGCAGCGGCACCACGTGGTCACCGAGCCGGAGCAGCCACGCCAGGGCGACCTGTGCCGGGGTGGCCTCGTGCCGGGCCGCCACCTGGGCGACGGCCTGCGCGAGGGCGTGGTTGTGGCGGATGGCGCGCGGGGCGAAGCGCGGCTGGGTGTGCCGCCAGTCGCCCGGTGGCAGGTCCTCGGGGCGGGAGAACGCTCCGGTCAGCAGACCGCGCCCCAGCGGGGCACCCGCCAGCAGGGCGATCCGTCGCTCCACCGCGTACGGGACGACGTCGTCGAGGCCGCACCGCGTGAACAGGGAGACCTCTGCGCCGATTGCCGCCGCCTCGTGCACGGTCTCGGCCTCCCGGGCCTGCTCCACGGTCACGACGGGCAGCCCGAGCATGCGGATCTTGCCCGCCCAGACCTGCTCGGCCAGCGCCCCCCAGCTTTCCGTGAGCGGGACCGCGGGGTCGATCCGGCGCAGGAGATAGAGGTCGATGTGATCCACCTCCAGTCGGCGCAGGCTCTCGTCCACCGCGTCCCGCAGCGCCTGCGGTCCGCCCGCGGGCCGCAGCACCCCGTCCGGGTTGCCCAGCAGGCCTCCGCCGGTGCAGAGCACCACCTCGTCCCGCCGGCCGCGGATGGCCTCGCCGATCAGCCGCTCGTTCTCGCCGTCCGCGTAGGCGTCGGCTGTCTCGACCAGATTGACCCCGAGGTCGACCGCCTCCCGGACGAGCGACACCGCCTTGGTCCGGTCCCTCGTTCCGGGGGCGTAGCGGTACGAGAGGCCCATGGCTCCCAGTCCCAGTCGGCCGACGACCGGTCCGTCCCTGCCCATCGTTGTGGTCCGCATCCCGGGCGAACCCCCTTCTCCACAGAGGAATGTGACCCCTTCATGGCAGCAGCCCGAGAAGCCGGAGCACAGCATTCCGTTCCTACTTGCCGACCTTCGACGACTTCGGCAAGTCCGGCGGCTTGTCACGAAAGATGGTCTAGACCTTGACAGGTCCAGACCATCCTCGCTTGAGTGTCGGGCACCCCCACAGCGGCGCACGGCCGGACGTCGCGCCGCGTCCTAGGAGTGTGATCACGTGATCCGACGTGTCATGAGCCTGCTGGTCGCGCTCGGCGCGGTCGTCGCGGCGCTCGTCGTTCTTCCCGCCGCCACCGCGCAGGCCGCCACCTGCGCCACGGCCTGGAGCTCCTCCGCCGTCTACACGAACGGTGGCTCTGTCTCGTACAACGGCCGTAACTACACGGCCAAGTGGTGGACCCAGAACGAGCGTCCGGGTTCGTCGGACGTGTGGGCCGACAAGGGCGCCTGCGGCACCGGCGGGGGCGGTGAGGACCCGGGCCAGAGCAACGGATTCGTCGTCAGCGAGGCCCAGTTCAACCAGATGTTCCCGAACCGGAACCCCTTCTACACCTACCAGGGCCTGACCGACGCCCTCAGCGCCTACCCGGCCTTCGCCAACACCGGCAGCGACGAGATCAAGAAGCGGGAGGCCGCCGCCTTCCTCGCCAACGTCAGCCACGAGACCGGCGGGCTGGTGTACATCAAGGAAGTCAACGAGGCGAACTACCCGCACTACTGCGACGCGAGCCGGCCCTACGGCTGCCCGGCCGGCCAGTCCGCGTACTACGGCAAGGGCCCCATCCAGCTGAGCTGGAACTTCAACTACAAGGCCGCCGGTGACGCGCTCGGCATCGACCTGCTGAACAACCCCTACCTGGTCGAGCAGAACGCCGCCATCGCCTGGAAGACCGGTCTCTGGTACTGGAACACCCAGTCCGGCCCCGGCACCATGACCGGCCACAACGCCATCGTCAACAACGCCGGCTTCGGCGAGACGATCCGCTCCATCAACGGTGCGATCGAATGCAACGGCGGCAACCCGGCCCAGGTCCAGAGCCGGATCAACAAGTTCACGCAGTTCACCCAGCTTCTCGGCACCACCACCGGCTCGAACCTGAGCTGCTGACCCAAGGGCCCAGGTCCTCGTGAGGGCCTGAGAACCCCACCCGAGCGGGGGGTGCGTCCGGCGAGAGCCGGAGCGCACCCCCTGTTTGGGCGTCCGGGGCAGGGGTCACACCACGGGCCGGCCGGCCCCCGTCACACCAACTGCGGCCGCACCGACATCAGCAGATGCCGGTGCGTGCCCGGGCCCGCCCCGTCCGCCGGCGTCCCGTCCGGGTCCGCCCCGTCCGTAATCAGCGCGCGCTGGCCCGCCCCCAGCAGCAGGAGCCGCAGCGTGGGCCCCTCGAAGGAGGCCAACGCGTCCGCCAGATAAGCCGGGTTGAAGGCCACCGTCAGCTCCTCGGCCCCCTCCAGGGTGGCCGGCAGCCGCTGGGAGGCCACGTCGTCCTCGTAGCCCGCCCGGAGCGTCACGGAGGCGTCGGCGCGGGTGAACGTCATCTGGACCGGGCTGTCCCCGTCGGCGACGACGGAGACCCGCTTGACCGCCTCCGCCAGCCGGGCCCGGTCCACCACCGCCACGGCCGGGTCCTCCAGCGCGAACAGCTTCTCGTGGCGCGGCAGTCGGCCTTCCAGGAGCCGGACGGTGGTCCGCATGCCCGCGTGCTCGAAGCCCGCCGAACCGGCGTCCAGGGCGACGCTCACCAGCCCGGAGCGGCCCAGTGAGCGGGCGATCTCGGTGAGCCGGCGGGCGGAGACGATGACGTCGGCGCTCTCGCCGGGCGCGGTGGCCTTCCACGGGACGGTCCGCACGGCGAAGCGGTAGCGGTCGGTCGCGGCGAGCGTCATCGTGTCGCCGTCGAGCCCCAGCCGGATCCCGGTGAGCACGGGCAGCGTGTCGTCGCGCCCCGCCGCCACCGCCACATCGGCCACCGCCGCCGCGAACAGCTCCGCGTCCACCGCGCCCCGCACCTGCGGGAGCGGGGGAAGGGCCGGGTAGTCGTCGAGCGGCAGCACGGAGAGGCCGAACCGGGCCCCGTCGCCCGACACCGTGAACCGCGAGCCCTCCACCGCGCACTCCACGGGCCCGTCGGGCAGCACTTTGCAGATGTCCAGGAGCCGCCGCCCCATGACGAGCACCTTCCCGGGCCGCAGCACCCCGGCCTCCACGTCGATGCGCGCGGACGCCTCGTAGTCCAGCCCGGAGATCCGCAACCGGCCGTCCCCGGCCCCGGAACCGGCCGCGGCTTCCGTGTCCAGCAGCAGACCGCCCAGCACGGGGACGGGCGAGCGCACGGGCAGGACACGGGCCGCCCAGGACACGGCCTCGGTCAGGGCACTGCGTTCGATGCGGAACTCCATGGGGCGCCTTCCTCGGACGTCGAAGCCGTCAGCCGACTTCTGCGTACGACGTTAGGAGCCACCACTGACAATCACGCCGGGGAGCGCGGCAACCGGCGACAGCGACCACCCCCGTGAGCCCCTGCCGCCGCGTTCCCGCGTTCCCGTGTTCCGGCCTCCCCCGTCGTCCCCCGACGTGCCGGAACACGTTCGGACCTTAGATCGGGGGGTAGGGGCACCGGGAGGTTCAATGCGCCCAATGGGGCGGCCGCCGGGGTATCGGTCCGCACAGTCAGAATGGCCGGATCACCGGTGACACGGCTGTGTCGTGGGCGGAACGGGGGACTGATGCGTTCAGGGGAGCGTGCGGACGATCTTCTGCGGATGCACCGGCTGGCCCGCACCGGCGGAACGGCCGAGCTGCTGCGCTGGCTGGCCGGGCGGGCCGAGGGCTGGGCCGGGCTCGTCGGGCCGGACGGAACGGTGCTGCACGCCGCGGCCCGTACGGCGGGGGCGATGGTCCCCGATGTCGCGGGGCTGGTCGCCGAGGGGGCGAGCGCGCTCACCGAACGCGGGGTCCAGGCGTACTCCGTGGACACCGGTGCTTACACCGCCCTGCTCTTCCCGCTGGCCGTCTCCCCTTCGGGCGTCGCCGACCCAGCCGTTCCCGTGCTCGCCGTCGTCACGCCCCGGCCGACGGCCGTCGGGCTCGCCACGCTGCTGGCCGACGTGGTCCTGCCGCTGTCCCTGTGCCTCCAGGCCGAGACGCTGGAGCGCAAGCGACGCCGGGTGGACCTCGCCGAGTCCCGGGGCCGCGAGGCGGTGCTGCACCTGCTGATGACGGGTCAGCTCTCCATCGCCCAGCAGGTCGCCGGTGCGCTGCGCCCCCGGCTCCCCGATCCGGTGCGGGTGTGCGTCGTGGAGTGCTCCGGCGGCGGCCGCGACGAGGTGGCCCGGGTCTGCGTGGACGCGGACGGCGGCCGCTCCTGGATCGTGCGGTGTCCCGTCTACGCCCGGCACCTCATCCTGATCATGCCCGCGGAGGGGACTACGCCGGAGCCGGCGGCCGTCCCGACCGACGAGACCGTCGCCGCCCGGGTGGGCGACTGCGTGGTCGGCGTCAGCGAGCCCGTGCCGCTGGCCGACACCGCGACCGGCTACCGCCAGGCCTTCCACGCCCTGGCCGTCGCCCGCGAACTGCCCTCCCGGCACGCCCGGTTCGGCGTCTCGCCCGACCTGGCGCTCGTCGTCGGACCGGCCGGCCGCCGGTGGGCGGACGAGCTGCTGAACCCGCTCCTGACCCATGTTCCGCGCCGCGCGCAGGACCCCGGCAGCCAGGAGCTGCTGGCCACGGCCGCCTCCTGGCTGGCGTTCTCGTCGCACGCGACGGACCACCTCAAGGTCCACCGCAACACCCTCGCCGCCCGGCTGCGGCTCATCGGCGAACTGCTCGGCCTCGACCTGCACCGGCTGGCCGACCAGGCCGCCCTGGACCTGGCCCTGCGCGTCCGTTCCACCCCCGCCCCGGCGTGCACCCCCGAGCCCGCGCAGTCCGGATCACCGGCTTCCGGTACGCCGATGGCGGCGGGCGGTCTCGACGAGATCCTGGTCCACCCCGCCGTACGCGACTGGGCGGACCGGCAGCTGGCCCCCGTCCTCGGCGCGGAGGAGACCCTGCGCGCTTGGGTGCGGTGCGAGGGCCGCCTCGGACCGGCCGCCGCCGAGCTGGGCATCTCCGTGCCCGGCGCCCGCAAGCGCCTCACCCGGCTCGAAACGGTGCTCCAGCGCTCGCTGTTGCGGCCCCCGAGCGCCCGCTACGACCTGTGGCTGGCGCTGAGGTCCCGGGACCTGACGGCGGCGTAGGAACCGCCATGGGACGACAGGACGGTGGTCGGCGACCTCCGGTCATCGATAGGAACGCATGACGCATTGTTTTCTATTCGGTCCGTGCGTTCGGGGAGAATCATTCCGGGAAAAGGATTCTGTAGTGCGAAAAAACCATTCCTCATGATCGTCACGGAAAAGAGCGCCCTTATTTAGTGCCATTTCTCCGGACTTCTACGGTGTTTCTGTGCGTAGTGTGCTGCCGACAACACGAGGGCTTTCGGGAAACCGTGAACGTCTCGGAAGTCGCCGCCTCGCACAGAAAGTCGGTTCTGTTGAAGCTCAGAAGATCTGACCTTGCAGTTCGGCGCATTGTTTCGTCCTGGATCACGGCCGCGCTCGCCGCGACGGTCGCCGCCACGATGGTCGCCGTGACGTCGTCACCGGCGTTCGCCATCGCCACGCCGGTGCCGCTCGGAACGGCGGACAGTTTCGCGGTGCTGGCAGGGGAGTCCGTCACCAACACCGGACCTACGGTGATCACTGGGGACGTCGGCGTCAGTCCGGGAACGGCCATCAGTGGA
Source organism: Streptomyces globisporus (assembly GCF_003501885.1). GTDB lineage: Bacteria > Actinomycetota > Actinomycetes > Streptomycetales > Streptomycetaceae > Streptomyces > Streptomyces globisporus_D. The sequence goes on along the minus strand of NZ_QWFA01000200.1, from coordinate 6,790 downwards.
TTTCCGCCGGGCCTGGTGAACGGCGTCCAGCACTCGGCCGACGCGGTCGCGCTCCAGGCCAAGTCCGACCTGGTGGTGGCGTACAACAACGCGGCGGGCCAGGCCACGGACGCAGCGCTGCCGCCGGACGCCGGGGGCCTGACCCTGGTGCCCGGCGTCTACACGGCCTCCTCGACACTGGGTCTCACCGGCACGCTCACCCTCAACGCGGAGGGCGACCCCAACGCGGTGTGGGTCTTCCAGGTCGGCTCGGGTCTGACCACGGCGTCCGCCAGCCGGGTCAACCTCATCAACGGTGCGCAGCCGTGCAACGTGTTCTGGCAGATCGGCAGTTCCGCCACGCTCGGCACGGATTCGACCTTCATCGGCAACATCCTGGCCCTGACCTCGATCAGCGTGACCACCGGCGCGACCATCGAGGGCCGGGCGCTGGCCCGTAACGGCTCGGTCACCTTGGACAACAACCGCATCACCCGGTCCACCTGCTCGGGCGGCACCACGTCCGGCACGACCACCGGAACCACGACGGGCACCACCACCGGCACCACCACCGGCACCACCACCGGCACCACCACCGGCACCACGGGCGGCGTGCTGGGCGGGGTCCTCGGCGGCGTCCTGACCGGCGGTACGACCGGCGGCACCGGCGGTGTGCTGGGCGGGGTCCTCGGCGGCGTCCTGACCGGCGGCACCACCGGAGGCACGCCGGGCGGCTCGACCACCACCGGAACCACCACGGGGAACACCGTCGGCAACACCTCCGGGAACATCGCCGGCAACACCACGGGCGGCGGCAAGGGCGGCACCACGGGCGGCAACAAGGGCGGCGGCACGGGCGGCCACACGGGCGGCGGCAAGGGTGGCGGCACCGGCGGCCACTCCGGCGGCCACTCCGGCGGCCACTCCGGTGGCCACTCCGGTGGTCACGACAGCGGCGGCTACGGCGACGGGCGCCCCGGCGACCATGGCCCCGGCCAGGGCGAGGAGCACGGCGGCTACGGCGACAAGCCGGAAGACGCCGGGCACCACGAAGGCTGACCGGCAGCGCGGCACGCGCGCCGGCTGACCGGCGTGCGGCGGGGCATGTCCTCCTGCCCCGCCGCACGCTTCCACGAGACGGACGACGACAAGGAACAGGGCGGGGCTGGGGCACGTGCTGGGTGGAGTCACGACGGAACATGTACGCAGAAGAGTCCTCAACACCGCCGTGGCGCTCTGCCTGACCACGGCCCTGGCCCACGTCGGTCTGGTGTTCTTGCACGTGGCACCGCCGAACGTGGTGTCGCAGCGCTTCAACTCCCAGGTGGACGCCTGGATCTACCCCTTCTTCGAGCAGAACTGGCGGCTGTTCGCACCGGATCCGGACTCCGTCAACCGGCAGATCTCCGCGCGGACCGCGCACACGGCCCCGGACGGTTCCGTCCAGGTCAGCGACTGGATCGACCTGACCGCAGTGGACGCCTCCGACATCAAGCACAACGGCTTCCCGAGCCACACCTCGCAGAACATGCTGCGCCGGTCCTGGACGTCGTACGCCGAACTCCACGGAGGCGACGACCGCTCGCGCTCGGACCGGGCCGTGATGATGCAGCGCTACCTGCGCAACATCGCCGCCGACCGCGTGGCCGAACAGGACGGCAGGCCCTTCGAGAACATCCAGCTCCGGGTGGTCACCCTGCCCGTGGCCGCTCAGGGCGGCACGGACCGCGACCGTCGTGCCGCCGCCAGCGAAGACGGGCAGGGTGACCNACGGCAGGCCCTTCGAGAACATCCAGCTCCGGGTGGTCACCCTGCCCGTGGCCGCTCAGGGCGGCACGGACCGCGACCGTCGTGCCGCCGCCACGAAGAACGCCGAGACACGGCTCCTGCCCTGGTGGAAGGTGACCTCCGATGCCTGAGACGGCCCACGGCCCCACCCGTCCGCCGGAGCCGGCCAACAGCTCGCCCCGTCCGCCGGAGTCGGCCACCGCCCCGACCCGTCCACTGGTACGGGTGACCGGCGCGGCACGCCACGCGTGGACGCTGCTGACCGAACGCCCCCTCTCCCTCTACTCGATGTCGGTGCTGCGCATCGGGTACGGCCTGCTCTATCTCGTCTTCCTGCTGCGGGAGTTCCCGCACCGCGACGAGATCTGGGGCCCCGGCTCCCCGTGGACCCCGGATCTGGCCCGGCAGCTCTTCGACCAGACCGGCTGGGTCAGTGTGCTGACCCTCTCCGACAGCCGCCTGTACTTCGAACTCTGTTACGCGGCGGCGCTCGTCGTCAGCGTCCTGTTCCTGCTGGGGTGGCGGACGCGCGCGGTCTCCGTGCTCTTCGCCGTCGTCGTCGCCTCCTTCCACGCGCGGTCGATCTTCATGACGGACGGCGGCGACAACCTCGTCCTCCTGATGGCGCTCTACCTCGTCCTCACCGCGTCCGGCCGCCGTTGGTCCCTGGATGCCAGGAGAGCCGGCCGCGCCCCCGGCCGTCGGTGGTCGCCCTCCCTCCCACCCCGGCTCGGCGACGCACGCCGTACCTTGGTCACGGCTGTGCACAACTGCGGGCTTCTCGTGATCGGTGTCCAGGTCTGCTTCCTCTACGGTGCCGCAGGCCTCTACAAGGTGCAGGGCGGCACCTGGGGAGCCGGAACCGCGCTGCATTACGTCCTGAACCTCGACCTCTTCCAGCCGTGGCCCGCGCTCTCCCACTGGGCGGACGAGCAGGCGCTCGCCATCGCGGTCGTCGGCTACCTGACCGTGCTCCTCCAGGTCGCCTTCCCGTTCGTGCTGTTCGGCAGGCTCAAGTACCCGGTGCTGACGATGCTGCTCGGCATGCACATCGGCATCGCGGTGCTCATGGGCCTGCCGCTGTTCTCGGGCGCGATGATCATCGCCGACGCGGTGTTCCTGCCGGACCGCTTCTGGGCCGCAGCCGGAAGGCTGGCCCGAAGGGCGCTCGGGCGTACGGTCGAGCCGGTACCGGAGACCTCGGCGACGCCCGAGGCCTCGGATGCGCCGCGCGGAACGGTGCCGAAGCAGGGCGGCCCCGTATCCGCCGTACCCGAGCGTCCCTGAGGGGCGGACCGTACGCCTCACGCCTCGCTCATGTCGCCCACTGCCGGTGGTCGCCGCCCGGAAGCAGCCACTGGTTCTTCGCCGGCCCGAGCGAGCCCGGGCCGCAGGAGGCCGATGACGTGGAAGGGCGGGACGGTGGACTGGCGCACGATCGCGCCCGCCCCTCCGGTCACGGAACGTTACTAGTACGGTGTGTTAGTTTAGGTCGGGAGGCTGAAGCAGCACACCGTACTGGTAGCGATCGGGGAGGGCGTCCCATGGGGGCGAGCTGGAACGAGCGACGACGTGAGCGCCGTGTGAAGCCCGGCGACGGTAAGCCGCTGAAGCCCTTCCGCTGGTGGCAGATGACCCGGCGCTCGCTCCTCGCCATCGCTCTGCCGGTGGGCGGCGGCCTCTCCGCGACGTACACGGTGGAGGTCAAGCACGGCGGCGACCCCGAGACGGGCGTGGTCCGGGCGCGGCTGTACCGGGACGGGCTCTGTGAGGCCGAGTCGAAGCTCCCGGCGCGCTTCCCCGTCCCCGGCGGGACCATCGAGGTCCGCAGGAGCGAAGTGGGCATGCGCCGCTGCCACTTCGTCGCGGACGACGGCAGGGAGACGAGGCTCGTCCCCGACCCCCGCTCGGGGGAGGGGCGACGCATGAACTTCGCCCGCGAGCATCCGGGTGCCAGCGCTCTCATCGGGGCCGTGTCCGTGGTGCTCCTGCTCATCGGAGTCGGCCTCAACCTGCTCCAGGCCGCGCAGCCGATCTCCGAAATCCCGGCCATCGCCGAGTCGTGGGGCACCTTCGAGTCACCGCTGCGGCTGCCGGTGTGGCTGAACGTCACGCTCGGCCTCGGCGCGGCGCTCGGCGCGACCGAGCGCGCCATGCGGATGCGCTACCACTGGCTCCTGGACAGCGGCGCCGGTACCTGACGCACGCGGAGGGCCGGCTCAGACCCGGTTGTCCAGGACGAGGTCGACGCCGGTGCGGAGGACGTCCAGCTCGGTGGCGAGGTACGCGTCCTCGCTCGGCAGCACCTGCTCGATCGAGACGCCGTTGGCCAGCGTCAACAGGAACCGCGCCCGCCGCGTGGTGTCCCCGGCGGCCAGCGCCCCCTCCTCGACCAGCACGTTCAGGCATTCCTCGACCCGGCGGGTCACCTCGCGCTGCATCGCCTGGTACTCCGCCCGCATCGCCTGGCTGGGCTCCGACGCGATGTACCGCTCGTGCACCGTCAGCCACGCCTCGCGTGCGCCCCGCGTGCTGTCCGGCGGTACGAGGAGGCCCTGTACGCAGCCGAGCAGGCGGTCACGCGGAGAAATGGACGTGTCCCGGAAGCCGGCCTCCGGCAGGACGAGGTCGAAGACGACCTTCAACATGGCGTCCATGAGGGCGCGTTGCGTGGGGAAGTGGTGCCGCAACGACCCCGTGCTCACCCGCGCCCGCTCGGCCACGGCGCGCACGCTCAGCGCCGAGCCCGCCCCCTCGCCCAGCATCGTCGAGGCGGCCCACAGAATCCGGTCCCGGCTCTTGAGCCCCTCGGGCGGTGTCGGGTGCGCCGATTCGGGTTCCGGTTCCGCGTCACCAGCACGCTGTACTGCCATGACGCCGACGCTAACACGGCCGCGACCAGCGGATACGCCGGTCCGTTCGGTGAGCGCGCTCGGCTCACTCCGCCCAGGTGACGAACGCAGACCAGGCGTCGGGGGTGACGGCGAAGACGGGCCCGTCGGAGACCTTGGAGTCACGGACGTGGACGGAGTGGGGGCAGGCGGCGACCTCGACGCACTCGCCGCCGCTGGAGCTGCTGTAGGAGGACGTACGCCAGTCGAAGGCGACCTCGATGCAGTCGCCGCCGCTGCCGCTGCTGTAGGTCGACTTGAACCATCGGAGGGTGCTGCTCATTCCGTCACTCCTGCCAACCGCTTGATGAGGTCCAGCGATTCACGAGGACCCAGGGCCTGTGACCGGATCTTCGCATAGCGCTGAGCGTAGACGCTGACCTTTGCCGGGTCGCTGATCAGGATGCTCTCGTCCTGCGGCTCCAGGTAGACGAGGCGTTCGTGCTCCGGGGTCTCCAGCAGGTTCATCGAGCCGCGATCTCCTGCGTACTCCCCGTGCATCCCCGCGTCCAGCGGCAGCACCAGCAGGGTGACATTGCGCCGCTGGGCGCACTCCACGAGATGGAGCAACTGCTCCCGCATGATCTCCTCACTGCCGATGGCGCGCCGCAGAACGGCCTCGTCGATGATGATCTCGATCATCGGGAGCGGGTCGCGGTCGAAGAGGGCTGTGCGGGCCATGCGGAGCTGGACCAGCTCTTCCACGCGCTGGTCGGGGAGCGGTGGGAACGAGCCCCCGATGAGCGCTCGCGCGTACGCCTCCGTCTGAAACAGCCCGTGGACGACGTTCGCGGCGAACAACTGGAGGCTGAGGGCGGCCTCCTCCAGCAGCGCGTAGTCCTGGAACTGCTCGGGCAGCCGCTCCATCCGCATGTACTTCCGCGCCGTCTCGAAGACGGGCGTGCCGTTGCCGTGCACCCGTTGCAGTTCGACCAGCATGGCGTCGCTGGCGGGCTGCGCGCAGGTCTCCATCGCGCTGATCGCCGCCGCCGAGTAGCCGATCTCCTTGCCCTCCTGCTCCTGGGTCCACCCGCGCTGGATGCGTAGCGTCCGGGCCATCTCGGCCACCATCCGGGCCATCGGGCTCGCCGTATCCTTGTTCTCAGCACTCGCCATTTAGCGATCTCTTTTCGACTCAACCGAACTCAACCGGTCACTACTCGTTGCCGTCGAACTCAACGCGTCTCCAGCGAAGTTCGTGCAGGTCAACGGCTTTGCGACGCACCTCGGCAGACATGGATGACGCTAGGTGATCGGGGTCACAATCGTCCCGTGAACGCAACTAATGACGGTGTGACGGCGGACTGGATTCCGCAGTACGGATTCCATCTCCGCAAGGCGGGCGTGCAATTCGACGCGATCCGCGTGGACGGTGACGCGGGGCGTCGACTGGCCGATCTGATGGAGGAGCTGGTCGGGGGCGAGCCGGGCCCCGTCGTCACCGAGTCGAACAGCCGGCGCGGGGTGTACTTCCTCGTCCCGCCCGGGTCGACGGCGGGGCGGCCGTGGCCGCGCGAGGTGACGACGTTCAACTCGGCGACCGGCCGGATCGGTTACGTACCCGTACCGGCGCTCGGGGGTGGTACGTGGCCGCTGATGTGGCGGTACCCGCCGACCCGTGCCGGGCGGTTCGTGCACACGTTGATTCTGTTCAACGCGGCGTACGCGTTACTGAGTTGATCGTCTGGGGCCGGTCGCGGGGTGTGGCGGTTCACCGACCTGGGCACGACGTGTCGAACGAGCCTGCGCAACGGCGTCCTGGTGCGCCCCCCGGGCGCCGACGGCGCTGCCGACAGCGCGGACCTCACATTCACCCTCACCGGACCCCAACTCATGGACCTGCTGGGAGGCCTGGGACTCGACGGCATCGAGCACACCGGCGACCCGCCTCCTCAGGGCGCTTTGAGGAGGTCGCGGAGGTTGGCCATGTGGGCCTTCACGGCGTCGACTTCGGTGGGGTCGGGTGAGGTGGCCTGCCGACTCTCGGAGTGGGCGGCGCGGCAGGGGCGGCAGAGGCCGTCGGGGAGGGCTTCGGGCCGGCCGGGGCGGCCGCAGTCGGTGCACTCCATCAGGAGTCGAGGGGCTGGGGTGTCGGGTGAGGTGTTCGGGGTGGTGGGCAGCTGGGGCGGGAT
>NZ_QWFA01000020.1 GCF_003501885.1 Streptomyces globisporus | reverse complement strand
CTGAACGACCGTCCGGGGTCGGAAAGTCGTCGGGGGGGGGCCGGGGGTCGTCCGGGGTCAGAGCATGATGAGCAGGCGTGTATCGGCCTTGAGCTTCCTGTTCACCGAACGGCTCTGGACGTACACCTCCAGCTTGGGGTTGTTGCCCGCCTTCACCGAGACCGTCCCGCGGACTCCGGCGCCGAACAGGAGGTTGCGCGCCGCCTCGCCCGTGTAGGCGCGGTCGGTGTCCTTCTCGACGACGATGACCTCCTTGTCGGGCTGCACCTGGACCCGGGAGCCCAACTGGTAGTAGCAGGAGCCGCGTTCGTAGGTGACGCCCGGGTGCGAGTCGACGAAGGCACGGATCTCCATCTCCTTGTCGACCTTCAGCAGCCGGTACTTGTCGGCCGCGACCGGTTCGAGGGTGGCCCGCACGTCGTCCACGGATATGTCCTGGCCGACGGCGAACAGGTTCTTCGTGCCGCGCACGCCCTGCTCGCGGCCGCGCAGGAAGCTGGTGGCGGCGGCGCGCACGGTGCCGATCGCGTCCTCGACGCCCTTCTGGGAGTCCGCGTCCCAGATCGCGATGTTGCCCGCCGGGAAGCCGTAGTTCTGGGCGGTGCGCTTGGCCAGGGAGTTCGGCACGAGGATCGCGGAGGTCCAGTGCCCCGGGAGCCCGTTCATCTTCGCGGTGATCCGGTCGAGCCAGGGGCCGAGGATGGTCATGTCGCCGTCGTGGCGCCGGTCGCCGCCGGAGGCGTTCTCCTCGCCGTCCGTCACCACGATCTGGAGGAAGCTGTGCTCGCCGTACTCCTCCCAGATGTGGCCCAGGTCGTCCAGGGACTTCAGCGAGGCCTCGATCAGCGCCGTCGCGCCGTTGTTCACCTTGTACAGCCCGCGCATCGACGGAAGGTGCTTCACATCCATGTCCCAGACCAGGTTCTCCACTCGGTGGTCGAAGGAGTAGAGGCTGATCCGGGTCTCGTGGCCGAGGCTGTCAGACTCCGCCTTCAGCCCCGCCACGAACTCGTCGACGACACGGATCAGCTGACCCTGGTGCTGGTACATCGAACCGGAGGCGTCCACGACCAGAGCGACGTGATTCACCTTGTGCTGGATCCTGTTGGCGGACATGACTGTGCTCCCTCTCCGGTGTTCCCCGAACCCCCCGGGGGTTCCCCGAGCGATGTCTTCGACTCTATGGGGAGGCACTGACAACGGGGCCGGGCGCGCGTGGCGCCCGGCCCCGGCCGGAAGGTGCGGCGGGCGGGTCAGTAGGCGGTCGTGACGGTGGCTCCGCCGAACGAGGCGGCCGCGTGCAGGCTGATGTAGTGGGCGCCGGCGGGCGGGTCGGTGACGGTCAGGGTGTGGGCGTTGCCGGGTCCGGTGGCGCGGCTGGTGTGGGAGGCGGTCGTGGCCCAGCCGGTCCCGCTGTAGTAGAGGTCCGCGTCGCCGGTGCCGCCGCTGACGGTGATCTTCAGCTGCTCCGTGCCGGCCGGGATGTACAGGTAGTGGTAGGCATAGTTGCCGGTGGTGGCGGAGAGGTTGCTCCGACGGCAGTTCTCGCCCAGAACGCGCGTATCGGGGTCGGTGCACTCGGAGACGGGGGTGGTGGAGCCGTCGCCGCAGTCCCCGGCGGCGCAACCCGCCAGCCAGGCCCGGAAGTCGCTGTCGTACCGGGTGCCGATGGTGCTGGTGAGGTGGGTCCGGGCGGCGGCCCACTGTCCGGTGCGATAGTGGCCGAGCACCGTGTCCATGTCGGCGGGGTGCTTCTCCAGCATGTACCGCACGGCGAGGTAACCCCAGCGGTACACCCGCGTGGTGCCGTGGCTGTAGTCGGTGCCGAAGAGGGTGCTCAGGGCGTAGGTGCCCTTGCCGGCCTCGGTCATCGCCGCGGTGTAGGGCTCGCCCCGGTAGTGGTAGGAGATGTACTCAGCGAAGCCCTCCACCCACCAGACGGTGGGGGTGCTCATGTTCTCGGTGAAGTCGCCGTACATGGTGAAGCGGCCGTCGAGGTAGTGCGTGTACTCGTGGTTGAGGTTCCAGATGTGGAAGTCCGGCCGCAGCCACTCCGCCTCGTAGGCGATGAAGCGGGGCTGGTTGCCCTCGACGGAGGGGTCGCCCTCCAGGTACATGCCGCCGTTGTTGGTGTCGATCCCGTACATCGCGCCGGCGTACGTCTGGTAGTCGGCGCTTGAGTCGTAGGCGATGACCTCGATGCTGGTGTTGTGGTCGTCGGCGACCGGGCCGTCATCCTTGGCGATCCGGTGGAAGTAGGCGTCCTGCTCGATGAGGCTGGTGCAGGACGCGCTCAGCTCGGCGGAGGTCATCTGCTGGGCCAGGATGCGGATGCCGGGGCTACAGGTGTGACGGACCGGCAGGACCTCCCGCTTCAGGCGTTCCTGGAGGTCGCAGACGCCGTACGCCGAGCAGTTCGCGCGGTCGTAGTAGTCGGCCATCTCCGCTATGCCCACCCAGAGCGCGGCGGTGGGGCCGGTGATCGAACTCCGGCCGAGCAAGTCGGTGGCCAGGGGCCGGGCCTTGCCCCACAGGCTCGGGTACTGGAGGAAGCGGCCCAGCTCCCGCCCGGCGTTGGAGGTCAGGTACGCGTGGTCGCCGTCGAGCAGGGAGAGGTGGTCGGCGGCGAAGCGGTGCAGGGAATCGATGACGCTCGGGTCCGCCTCGACGGCGCTGACGAACTCGGGCACCTGGTGGCCCCGGAAGGTCACCGTGTACACGCCGTTGACCGCGGCGAGCATCCGCGAGAGGTCGTTCCAGGAGGAGTCGTAGTCCGCCAGCATCCGCTTGACGACGTTCAGATAGCGGGCGTTCTCCTGGGCGCTGTCGATCAGGATGACCGCCTCGGACAGCGTCTCGCCGTTCTCGTCGGTGACGTCACGCGACCGGGGGCTCGCGAAGAAGCTGTCGAGGCCCGAGCGGACGGCGGTCCGCAGGGCGCTGCCGTACGGGCCGACGACATCCGGGTTGTACCACTGCACGTAGTACCCGGCCCGGAGGTAGAGCACGAGCTGCGGGGTGCCGGTGCTCCCGTCGCCCGGGTAGTAGGCGGAGTTGTCGCGCAGGGCGTACGCCACCGAGGTCATCTGGGCTTCACGGAAGGCGAGTCGGGCGTCGTTGCCGGTCAGGCCGAACAGCGTGTTCACGCAGTCGGTGGTGGACGCCTTGATCTGGCGCACCAGTTCGGTGCCGGTGCGGCCGGTGAAGTCGGCCGGGTCGCACGCGGCGGCCTTCGCTGAGGACTTCTTGCCTGCGTCGTGGTCGCCGTACGCCTCCCTGAGAGCGGACTTGTCGGCGCTCAGCGGGGGGAGCTGGGGCGCCGATCGCCGGTCCTCGGTCCGGTGACCGGTTTCCGGTGCGGAGGACTGCTGCGCCCGCGGGGCGGGGTCGGCCGTCCCGGCGGGGCGGGTCGGTTGCGACGCGTTCGATGCCGTGGCGGCCGAAGGGGAGTTCGGCTGCGCCTGGGCCGGCTGCGCGAGCAGCGCGACGCCCATCGCCCCGGCCAGAGCCAGCGGCAGAACGGCACCCACACCTCGGCGGACGAGTGTGGTTCTCACGTTGATTTTCCTCCCATGAGGGATCGGGCCACGCGCTCGCGTAACCGATGGGACGGACAGGGCGCGGCTCGGGGATGTCGTCATGCCGTGTGCCGGCCGGACAGAACGGGTCCGACGCCCGACTTGGCATGTCCACGACCTGTGCCATGTACCATTGCACAGGTCACACATCACAAGGAAGACCCGTGCCGGAAATCCACGGCCCTTTCAGTCCGCTTCAGGGAAATGACAGGCGGCCGTGCGCGCTCCTGAGCCCACGACCTGGAGCAACGGCCGCTCGGTCCGGCAGACCGCCTGCGCCTTGGGGCAGCGCGGGTGGAAGCCGCAGCCGCCGGGCGGCGCGGCGGGGCTCGGCGGGTCGCCGAGCAGGAGGATCCGCTCCCGGCGGCGCTCCGCCGCCGGGTCGGGCAGCGGGACCGCCGAGAGCAGCGCCCGGGTGTAGGGGTGCGCCGGCCGGTCGTACAGCTCGCGCTTGTCGCCGATCTCGACGATGCGCCCCAGGTACATCACCGCCACCCGGTCGCACACCCGCTTCACGACGGACAGGTCGTGGGCGATGAAGAGGAACGAGAGGCCCAGGTCGTCGCCCAGACGTTCCATCAGGTTGACGACCTGGGCCTGTACGGACACGTCGAGCGCGGAGACCGGCTCGTCGGCGACGATCAGGCGGGGGCCGGTCGCCAGGGCGCGGGCGATGCCGATCCGCTGGGCCTGCCCGCCGGAGAACTGGTACGGGTGCCGGTCCAGGTGTTCCGCCCCCAGGCCCACCAGGTCGAGCAGTTCGGCAGCCCGGTCCCGAGCGGCCCGGACCGTGGCCCCCTGCACCAGCAGGGGTTCGGCGATGATCCGGGCGACGGTCTGCCGCGGGTTCAGGGAGGCGTGGGGATCCTGGAAGATGATCTGGAGGTGTCGCCGGACCGGCCGTAGCTCCCGCGGGGACAGATGGGTGATGTCACGCCCCTCGAACTCGACGCTCCCCGCCGTGGGTTGGAGCAGCCGGACCAGCATCCGGCCCGTCGTGGACTTGCCGCAGCCCGACTCCCCGACAAGACCCAGGGTCTCCCCCGCGGCGAGCTCCAGATCGACGCCGTCCACCGCGCGGACGGGCGCGGCGGCACGGCCGAGAACGCGGCGTCCGGGAAACGTCTTCACCAGCCCGCGTACGGACAGTAGGGGCGCGGCCCCGCCGCCCCCGTCCGAACGAGCTTGATTTTCAGGGGAGTTGGAGTACGGGGATGTCATCGGACCTCCTCGGCCGGCAGGGGAGCCTCGTCGGGCGGACCGGGGTGCGGGACGGCCGGGGTGGCTGCCAGGGGCAGGTGGCAGGCGACCAGTCGGCCCTCGCCGGGTGCAGCCCGCGGGCGGGGGCTCTCTCCGGCGCAGCGGTCCCGCTCCGGGGCGGTGGCGGCGGCCGCCCGGGGGCAGCGCGGTGCGAACGGGCAGCCGGTCCGCGGTTCGGCCGGTGACGGCGGGGAGCCGGGGATGGCGCGCAGCGGTGCGTCGTCGGGGTCGTCCAGGCGGGGCAGCGAGTCCAGGAGGCCGCGGGTGTAGGGGTGCGCGGGGCTGTTGAACAGCGCGTCCACCGGGGCCTGTTCGGCGCCGCGTCCGCCGTACATGACGAGCACCTCGTGGGCGACGCGCGCCACCACACCCAGGTCGTGGGTGATCATCAGGACGCCCAGTCCGCGTTCCTGCTGGAGGCGGGCGATCAGTTCGAGGATCTGCGCCTGGACGGTGACGTCGAGCGCGGTGGTCGGTTCGTCGGCGACGAGCAGTTCGGGTTCGCAGGACAGGGCCATGGCGATCATGGCGCGCTGGCGCATGCCGCCGGAGAACTGGTGCGGGTACTCCCCCGCCCGGCGGCCCGGTTCGGGGATGCCGACCTCGCCGAGCATGTCCACGGCCCGTCTGCGGGCAACGCGTCGGGCACTGCCGAAGTGGTGGCGGTGGGCCTCCGCGATCTGTTCGCCGACCGTGTACGCGGGATGCAGCGCGGACAGCGGGTCCTGGAAGACCATCGCCATCCGGCGTCCGCGCAGTCGGCCGAACCGGCGGTCGGTCAGGCCGAGGAGTTCCTGTCCGGCGAGGGTGATCGAGCCGCTCACCCGGGCCCGGCGGTGCAGGCCCATCACGGCGAGGGAGGTGACCGACTTGCCGGAGCCGGATTCGCCGACGAGGCCCAGGGTGCGGCCGGCCGTCACGGTGAGGGAGACCCCGTCGACGGCCTGGACGGCTCCGGCCGGGGTGTCGAAGGCGACCCGCAGGTCGTGGACGCGCAGCAGGGGCTGGTCCGGTTCGAGGAACTGTTCCGGTTCGGTGGTGGGCGGCACGGTCAGTTCCTCACCCTCGGGTCGACGACGGCGTACAGCAGGTCGATGACGACGTTGGCCGCCACGATGAAGAAGGCCGCGAGCAGCGTGACGCCGAGCACGACGGGCTGGTCGGAGCGTTGCAGGGCGTCGTAGAAGAGCCGGCCCACGCCGGGGATGCCGAAGATGGACTCGGTGATGACCGCTCCGGCCAGCAGGGCGCCGAGGTCCATGCCGAAGAGTGTGAGCACGGGCGTCATCGCGGAGCGCAGTCCGTGCTTGACCACGACAGTCCGGGCGGGCAGGCCCTTGGCGCGGGCGGTCCGGATGTAGGGCTGCTCCATCGTCTCGATCAGAGAACTGCGGCTCTGCCGGGCGTACATGGCGGCGTAGAGGAGAGCCAGGGCGACCCAGGGGAGCAGCAGGTTGGCCGCCCAGGCCAGGGGGTCGTCGGTGAGCGCGACGTAGGCGGGGTAGGGCAGCAGTCCGGTCAGCCGGACCAGGCCGTACAGGAGCATCACCGCGGTGAAGTAGACGGGCAGCGAGGCGGTGGCGACCGCGCCGACCATCAGGGTGCGGTCGAGAAGCCCGCCCTTGCGCAGGGCCGCGGTCACTCCGGCGCCCAGTCCGAGCACCAGCCACAGGCAGGCGGCGCCGAAGGCCAGCGACACGGAGACGGGCAGCCGGTCCATCAGCAGGTCCCACACCGGCAGGGCGTTCTCGTAGGAGTAGCCGAGGCAGGGGAAGCCGCACTGGATCGCGTGGGGGCCGCTGCCCAGCTCGCGGCCGGCGAAGATGCCGACGAGGTAGTCGCCGAACTGGCGCCGCACGGGCTGGTCGAGCCCCATGAAGTGGCGTACCTCCGCGAGCCGTTGCGGACTGCACGTCTTGCCGCAGGCCGCTGCGGCGGGGTCGGCGGGCAGCAGGTAGAAGATGGTGAAGGTGACGGCGCAGATGGCGAGCAGGACGCCCGCCACGCCGAGACATCTGCGGATCAGGAAGGCGATCACGGCCGGCCTCCCTGGGGGTCGAGGATGTCGCGCAGGGCGTCGCCGAGGACCGTGAAGGCGAGGACGGCGACGAAGAGGAAGACGCTGGGGACGATGAAGTACATGGGGTCCGTCTCGTAGTACGCGACGGCCTCGGCGATCATCTGCCCCCAGGAGGGGGTCGGCGGACGCACACCCACTCCGAGGAAGCTGAGCGCGGCCTCGGTGCTGATCATTCCGGGGATCAGCAGCGTGGTGAACGCGATGACGGGCCCGGAGATGTTGGGCAGCACCTGGCGGGTGAGGATCCGCCAGGGTCCGCTGCCGCAGGCGCGGGCGGCCTCGACGAATTCGCGGTGGCGCAGGGAGAGGGCCTCGGCGCGCACCACGCGGGCGATGCCGGGCCAGCCGAAGACGCCGATGACGGCGGTCATCAGCACGACCCGGTTGACGTCCTGGGCCACCGACATCATCGCGATCATGAAGATGAGCGAGGGAAAGGACATGGTGAGGTCCATCAGCCTGCTCAGTACGGTGTCGACGCGGCCGCCGAAGTAGCCGGCGGCGATGCCCGCCGCGGTGCCGGTGACGACGACGATCGCGGTGGCGGCGAAGGCGATCAGCAGGGAGACCTGGGCGCCGTGGACGACGCGGGCGAACAGGTCGCGGCCGGTGACCGGTTCGACGCCGAGCCAGTGTTCGGCGCCGATGCCGCCGAGGGTGCCGTGGGGCAGGCCGCCGAGGTAGGGGTCGATGGCGTCGGCGTCGAAGGCGGTGGGCGACCAGCCGCCCAGCCGGCTGAGCAGGGGCGCGGTGAGGGCGATCAGGATCAGCAGGGCGGCGGCGATCAGGGCGGTCCGGCTGCCCCGGTCACCCCACAGGCGGCGCCAGGTGGTCCGCCAGGGGGCGTCGGGCGGGACCGGGGCGTCGGGCGGGACCGGGGCACCGGGCCCGTCGGCAGCGGGTGCGTCACCCGGTCCGGGGGCCGGGGCGTCGGCGATGCTCATGGGAACGCGTCCCCGCCCTCTCAGCCCTCGCTCCGCGACGGGTCCTTGAGGCCGATGACCGCGAAGTCGAACTGGCCGGTCCAGGAGGGGTGCCCGAAGGCTCCGGCGATGTTGTCGCCGACGAGCAGCGGCTTGCGCTCCCAGAGGAGGGGGACGGCCGGGGACTTGGCCTGGATCTCCCGGTCGAGCGCGTTCCACGCCTTCGCGGCGGCGGCCGCGTCGGACATCGCGGCGATCTCGTCCATGCGCCGCTCCACGGCCTTGTCGCGGAACTGGGAGACGTTGCCCTGGTTGCCCTTGGCCTTGATGGTGCGGCCGTCGAAGACGAACGGCAGGAAGGTGGCGGCGGACGGGTAGTCCGGGCACCAGCCGCTGATGGCCATGTCGGGGGCGTTCGCGGTGTCGCCGATGGTGTCGTAGTAGACGGAGGGGTCGACGGTCTCGATGCGCAGCCGTATGCCGACCCGGGCCAAGCTCTGCTGGAGTGCTTCGGCGCGGGTCCTGTCGCCGGTGGACACGGTGATCGTCGTGTCGAAGCCGTCACCCTTGCCCGCCGCGGCGAGAAGCTTCTCGGCCTTCTTCTCGTCCCCGGTGGCCGGCCCGGCGTGGACCGGTTCGGCGGCGCGGCCGCCGGTGAGGGACGGCGGCAGATAGGCGGTGGCGATGTCGTTGAGGGCGGGCCCTCCGTTGGCGGTGACCTGGGCCCGCTTGTCGACGGCGTACTGCATCGCCTGACGGAGCTTCGGGTCGTCGAAGGGTGCCCTGGAGGTGTTCAGCGCGAGCATGTCCGTGCAGCCGGTGCGCTCGGCGGAGAGTCGCTGCCGGATCTCGGGCCTCGGCAGGACCTTGGCGACGCTGGAGGGTTGGAGGTCGGACCACTCGACGGCGGAGGCGTCGGCGCCCGCGCTCTCGATGATCCGGTCGTCCGTCTGCCCGCCCTTGAGGCCCTGGATCACCACGATACGGTCGGGGTACGCCTTGCGCACCGGGTCGGTCGCCGCGTCCCAGTGGGGATTGCGGCCGAGCACCAGCTTCTTGCCCCGGGCGTAGCTCTCGATGCGGTACGGCCCGGAGGAGAAGGGCCGCAGGTCGTACTGGACGCCCTTCTCCCGGGACGCGGGCACGGGCGAGAAGGTCGGCAGCGTGACCGTGGAGGAGAACTCGGCGACGGGCCTGCGCAGCGAGAAGACGACGGTCCGGTCGTCGGGAGTGCGGATCGAGTCGAGGTGTTCGCCGTCCAGCGGGCCGGCGTATCCCTCGGCGCCGGCCAGATAGCGCTGGGCGTAGTCGGGTCCGCCCGCGAGGTCCGGGGCGAAGGAGCGCTCGACGTTGTACTTGATGTCGCGGGCGAGGATCGGGGTGCCGTCCTCGTAGACGAGGCCGGGCTTCAGGGTGAAGGTCCAGGTGCGGCCTCCGTCGGAGGATCTGCCGAGGTCGGTCGCGAGGTCGGGGACGACCTCGCTGCCCCGCTTCCCGGGCGCGGCCCGGAAGGTGGTGAGGGTGCGGTAGATCAGCCGGGTTCCGAAGTCCATGGTCGGCATGACCCAGTTGCGGGCCGGGTCCAGGTGGGCGAAGTCCTGGTTGGACAGCACGGTCAGGGTGCCGCCCCGCATCGGTGTGCCGCCGATGACGGTGCCGGTCGCCACGCCGGGCTGCCGCGTGTCCGGCCCGCGGTCGTCACCTCCCTGCGTGGAGCAGGCACTCAGCAGGGCCAGGGCCAGCGAGGTGCTCAGGGATACGGACAGCGCACGGCTGCGACGGGACATGGGGCACTCCTCGGTACGGGAGAACGGCTCGGTACGGGAACGGGGCACGGCGACAGCGGAACGGGCGAGAGTCCGGAGGGACTTGGTGCTCCGGGCGGTCGAGCGGCCCGGAGGGCGACTGCCTGCGGAACGCGAGGCGGAGCGGGCCGGGAAGAGCGTCCGCATCCACGTGATGTGACCCGTAACATAGTAATGTGAAATTGCACAGCCAAGGAGTATGACGCCCCGTTACCGAAACGTGTCCCGCAGCCCGGACGCTTCGGACCTCCGGCCCGGCGCCCCCGGCAGCCCCCGGCACGCCCCCCGAAGGAGACCCATGACCTCCACACCCCCTGCCCACCTGCACACGGGCAGTCACGATCTGCCGGTACCGGCCGCCCTGGACGCCTTCATGGCCACCGGCTGGGCGCCCTCCCCGCTGCCCGCCGACGCACGGGTCCCCGGCCGCGCCACGCTCCCCGCCCGGCGGCAGCGGCTGTCGGCGCGCTTCCCGGGCGAACGGCTGGTCATACCCGCCGGAACGCTCAAGGTCCGTTCGAACGACACCGATCACCGCTTCCGCCCGCACAGCGCCTACGCCTGGCTGACCGGACTGACCGGCGAGGAGCAGCCCGGCCACGTCCTGGTCCTCGAACCGTCGGGCCCCGACGGCCATGAGGCGGTGCTCCACGTCCGCCCTCGCTCCCCCCGCGACACCAGCGGGTTCTACCGCGACCGCCGCTACGGCGAGTTCTGGGTCGGCCGCCGCCCCGACCTGGACGAGACGGCGGCGCTGACCGGACTGCGCTGCGCCCGGCTGGACGAGCTGCCGGGCCTCCTCGCCGGCCCGCAGCCGCCGACCCGCCTGCTCGCCGGCGTCGACCCCCGGGTGAACGAGATGCTGCCAGAGCGCTCCCACACTCCGTCAGGAGACGCCGAGTTGGACGCCGTGCTCGCCGAACTCCGGTTGCGCAAGGACCCGTGGGAGATGGGCCAGCTCCAACTGGCCGTCGACCACACGACGGCGGGCTTCGAGGACGTGGTGCGCGCCCTGCCCGACGCCCTGCGCCACCCCCGCGGCGAGCGCCGGATCGAGGGCGTGTTCAACCTGCGCGCGCGGACCGAGGGCAACGGCACGGGGTACGAGACCATCGCGGCGGCGGGCGCGCACGCCTGCGTCCTGCACTGGATCCGCAACGACGGCCCGCTCGCCCCGTCCCAACTCCTCCTGCTCGACGCGGGGGTGGAGACCGACACCCTCTACACCGCGGACATCACCCGCACCCTCCCCCTGTCAGGCCGCTTCTCACCGGCCCAACGCGAGGTCTACGAACTGGTGCTGGCCGCGCAGGAGGCCGCCATCGCCACCCTGCGGCCCGGCGCCCGCTTCCGGGACTTCCACCATGAGGCCATGCGCGTCATCGCCGAGGGGCTGCACGCCTGGGGCGTCCTGCCGGTCCCACCCGAGGAGGCGCTCGCCGACGACAGCGGCCTGTACCGCCGCTACACCCTGTGCAGCAGCGGGCACATGCTCGGCATCGACGTGCACGACTGCGCCCGGGCCCGTGCGGAGACCTATCTGGACGGCGTGCTGGAGGAGGGCCACGTCCTCACCGTCGAACCCGGGCTCTATCTCCAGCCGGACGACGAGACGCTGCCGCCCGAACTGCGCGGCATGGGCGTGCGGATCGAGGACGACCTCGTGATCACCGCCGACGGTGCGCGGCTCCTCTCCGGCGCGCTGCCCCGTACGGCCGACGGCGTCGAGGAGTGGATGGCCCGCCTCCTGGACGGCTGACGGCCGAGGAGGGGCGCACCGCGCAACGTGACATTGTATAGTGCGGTGACAAATTTGAAGGGGAACGCATGAGTGAGCTGAAGTCCCGCAAACTCATCTCGGTGCAGGAGCATCTGCGCGACCAGGTCGCCAACGCCCTGCGGGCCGCGCTGATAGCGGGGGAACTCCAGCCCGGCGTGATCTACTCGGCCCCCACCCTGGCCGCCGAGTACGGCGTCTCGGCCACACCGGTGCGCGAGGCCATGCTCGACCTGGCCCGGGAGGGCCTGGTCGAGGCGGTGCGCAACAAGGGCTTCCGGGTGACCGAGCTCTCCGAGCGCGACCTGGACGAGTACACCGAGATCCGCGCGCTCATCGAGATCCCCACCATCGGCCGGGTGACCCGTACCGCCTCCCGCGAGCAGTTGGAGGCGGTACGTCCGGTGGCCGAGGAGATCGTGGCCGCCGCACAGCGGGGCGACCTGATCGGCTACCTGGAGTCGGACCGCCGCTTCCACCTCGACCTGCTCGCCCTCGCGGGGAACGCGCGCCTCGTCGAGACGGTGGCCGACCTGCGCAAGCGCTCCCGGCTGTACGGACTCACCGACCTTTCCGAAGAGGGGTCGTTGGTGGGTTCGGCGCAGGAGCACACCGTGCTGCTCGACATCATGATCGAGGGTGACGCGGAGGCGGCCGAGGAGCACATGCGCCGCCATCTCGCGCATGTGCGGACCCTGTGGGCGGCCCGGAAGCGGGAGGCCGAACGCGCGGCCCCGTCCCGCAGGCTCGGCGCGCGTTGACACCGAAGTCGCTCCGGTACTGGGGACGTTGACGCCGGGCCGGGTGTGCGGATCGGCCGTCACACGGTGAATCCCTCCGGGTAGGGGTCGGTCGGGTCGAGCAGGTACTGCGCGGTCCCGGTGATCCAGGCGCGGCCGGTGACGGAGGGCAGGACGGCGGGCAGGCCGCCGACCGTGGTCTCCGACAGGATCCGGCCGGTGAAGCGGGAGCCGATGAAGGACTCGTTGACCAAGTCCTGCCCGGTCTTCAGCAGTCCCCGCGCGTGCAGTTGGGCCATCCGGGCGCTGGTCCCCGTCCCGCAGGGCGAGCGGTCGAACCAGCCGGGGTGGATCGCCATGGCGTGCCGCGAGTGCTCGGCGGTGGAGCCGGGGGCCTCCAGATAGACGTGGTGGCAGACGTCGATCGCCGGGTTCTCCGGGTGGACCACCGGGTTCTGCTCGTTGACCGCCCGCATGACGGCCAGGCCCGCGTCGAGCAGCCGGCCCTTCTCCGCCCGGTCGAAGGGGATGCCGAGGTCCTCGGTGCGTACGACGGCGTAGAAGTTGCCGCCGTACGCCATGTCGTAGCGGACCGGTCCGTACCCCGCCACCTCGACGACCTGGTCCAGCGCGTGGCTGTAGGAGGCGACGTTCTCCAGGGTGACGGACTCCGCCCGGCCGTCGCGCACGGCGACCCGTGCCGTGACGAGACCGGCGGGGGTGTCGAGGCGGATGAGGGTCTCCGGCTCGACCGCCTCGACCATGCCCGTCTCCACCAGGACCGTCGCCACGCCGATGGTGCCGTGGCCGCACATGGGCAGACAGCCGGAGACCTCGATGAACAGCACGCCGAAGTCGGAGTCCGGCCGGGTCGGGGGCTGGAGGATCGCGCCGGACATGGACGCGTGCCCGCGCGGCTCGCACATCAACAGGGTGCGCAGACCGTCCCGTTCGGCCATGAACCGCTGTCGCCGCTCCGCCATGGTCGCGCCCGGCAGGACACCCACCCCGCCGGTGATCACCCGGGTCGGCATGCCCTCGGTGTGCGAGTCGACCGCGTGGTAACAGACCGTGGAGCGCACGTCAGTTCACCCCCGCGTCAATGAGCGCCCGGGTGGCGGAACGTACGACGGCCTCGGTCTCCGGGTCCAGGGGCTGCCGGGGCGGCCGGCAGGCGCCGCCGGTCCGGCCGATCATGTCCTGGCCGAGCTTGATCGCCTGGACGAACTCGGTCCTGCTGTCCCAGCGCAGTACGGAGTGGAGCCGGCGGTAGAGCGGGAGCGCGGTGGTGAGGTCGCCGGCCAGCGCGGCGTTGTACAGGTCGAGGCAGGCGCGCGGGAAGACCTGGGGGTATCCGGCGACCCAACCCTTGGCCCCGGCGACGGCGACTTCGAGGAGGGTGTCGTCGGTGCCGATGATCAGGTCGAGCCCGGGGGCGAGTTCGTTGATGGCGTAGCACCTGCGGACGTCCCCGGAGAACTCCTTCACGCCCACGATGAACCCCTCGGCGTACAGCTTGGCGAGCAGCTCGGGGCGCAGGTCGACCTTGGTGTCGATGGGGTTGTTGTAGGCGGTGACGGGGAGCCCGGCGGAGGCGACCAAGGCGTAGTGCTCCAGGACGGCGCGGTCGTCGGCCCGGTAGGCGTTGGGGGGCAGGCACATGACGGCCTGGCAGCCGGCGTCCTTGGCGAAGAGCGCGTGCCGCCTCGCCTCGATCGCGCCGTACGCCCCGACGCCCGGCATCACGGTGAAGCCGTCGGGGGCGTGGGCGACGGCGGTCTCGACGACACGGTCGCGTTCCTCGTACGTCAGGGTCTGGTACTCCCCCAGCGACCCGTTCGGGGCGACGCCGTGCAGGCCCTGTTCGGCGAGCCAGGCGACGTTGTCCCCGTAGGCGCCGTGGTCGACGGCGAGGTCCCGGCCGAACGGGAGGCTCGTCGCGACGATGACGCCGTGCCAGGGTGTGCGGGCGGGGGCCGTGCGGTCCACGCGGTTCATGGGAGCTCCTCAGGTGGGTTCGGAAGGGATGTCGCCGGTGGGAGACTCGCTGGAGTCGGCGAGCGCGCCGAGCGTGACCGGGGTCGCGATCAGCCGTTCGGCGGGGGTGTAGGGCTCGGTACGGGCGGCGACGAGGCAGTGCACGGCGGGCCCGCACATCCGGCCCTGGCACCAGCCCATGCCCGCCCTGGTCAGCTGTTTGACCTGCCGGTGGCCGGTTGCCGGGCCGTCGGCGCGTGCGGCTCGGACCGCCCCCGCGGTGACCTCCTCGCACCGGCAGACCGTGGTGTCGTCGGTCAGCCAGGCCGGCCAGTCCCGCGGCACGGGGTGCGCCCGGGCCAGGGCGCGGGCGAAGGCGCGGTGCCGGGCCACCGCCCGGCGCTCGGCGGCCAGGGGCCGGAGGCCCGGTCGACCTGGCACGGAGAGGTCGGTGAGCACCGAGACGGCCGCCACGCGCCCCTCGCTCAGCGCGAGCGCAGCCCCGCCCACCCCGCAGGTCTCGCCCGCCGCGTAGAGGCCCGGCACGGTGGTGCGCTGTCCGGCGTCGACGGCGGCGACCATGGTGCCGTCGCCCGCGTCGGCGAGGTCGCAGCCGAGCGGGAGCAGCAGGTCGAGCTGGGGGACGAAGCCCCAGCCGACGCCCACGGTGTCGGCCTCGATCCGCCGCTCGGTGCCCGGGAGCGGCGCCCCGTCGGCGTCCAGGGCTGCGGTGCGTACGACGGCGACCCGCCCCTCCCCTTCGGCGGCGACGATGCCGGTGCGGGTGCGGACCGGGATCCGGTGCCGGGCGAGCGTGCCCGCGTAGCCGGCGGCTTCCGCCCACTTGGCGGGGTTGCGCAGCAGGGGCGCGGGGTGGCGCAGCCAGGCCGCGGGCGCCGCCGCCTCGCACACCGCGACGACCTCGGCACCGCGTGCGGCGAGGGCGGCGGCGACGGGCAGCAGGAAGGGGCCCGTACCACCGAGGACCACGCGGCGGCCGGCCACCACTCCCCCGCCTTTGAGCAGCGACTGGAGCCCGCCGACGGTGAGCACACCGGGCAGGTCCCAGCCCGGGAAGGGGAGTTGGCGGTCGTAGGCGCCGGTCGCCACCAGCAGGGCCGGTGCGCGCAGCACGACGGCCCGCTCCTCGGGCGGCCTGCCGCGGTCCACCGCGTGGACGGTGAAGCCGTTCGCCGCGCGGGCCGTGGTCCATACGTGGTGGTCGAGCAGGAGGGTGAGCCGTCCGGTGCGCTGGTGGGCGGCCAGGGTCGCGCGGAGGGTGCGGTAGGTGCGCAGATCGTGGTGCAGGTCGTCGGTGGAGAGCGCCTCGCGCGCGTGGTCCGGGGGATGGCGCCAGAACTGGCCGCCCGGCGCGGGGCCCGAGTCGATGAGGGCGACCCGCAGCCCTCCGTCCAGGGCGGTGACGGCGGCCGCCATACCGGCCGGCCCGGCGCCCACCACCACGAGGTCGTGCGGCTCATGCATCGCGGCGGGGCCACCGGGGCCCTGGGGCTCAGTCATCGTCGCCCTCCCCCGTCACGACGGCCATGCCCGCGCGGGCCCGCACCAGGCAGGCGCGCTGCCCGCGCCTTCCGTCGACGGTGAGGAGGCAGTCGTAACAGACGCCGATCCCGCAGAAGACGCCCCGGGGCCGCTGCCCGCCCCGGGTGGTCCGCCAGGCGACCCGGCCCGAGGCGACGAGCGCGGCGGCCAGGGTCTGTCCGGGGACGAACGCCAGCGGTTCGCCGTCCACGGTGAACGCGGGTGCGGTGGATACGTCGGTCTCCGCGGCCGCTCCGGTCACTTCGGCACACCTCCGGTCGTGAGGAATCGGTCGGGCAGAAGGCCGGTGTGGGCGGCCGGATCGGCACCGCGCCACGGGCGGCCCAGCAACTGGGCGGTGATCAGGGCGCCGGTCCCGGGAGCGAGGCCGATGCCCGCGCCCTCGTGGCCGCACGCGTGGAGGACGCCGGGGACCCGGGGGTCCGGGCCGACGACCGGCAGGTGGTCGGGGCAGTACGGCCTGAATCCCCGGTAGGCGCGGATCAGATGGACGTCGCGCAGGAACGGGAAGAGGCGGCACGCCTGCGCGGCGAGCAGGGCCACCACGGCCGGGTTCATCGCGGTGTCGAAGCCGACGCGTTCGCGGCTGGCGCCGATCAGGACGGTGCCCGCGCGGGTGCCCTCGACGACGCACGAGGTCTCCAGGCCCTCGTCGCTGGAGGCGACGTTGGCGACGTAGTCGGCGGAGTAGACCTTGTGCCGGATCATCGGCGGCAGCGGCTCGGTGACCAGGACGAACCCCCGGCGCGGGAGGACCTCGACGGGAGCGCCGAGGCGGCGGCCGACCTCCCCGCCCCACGTTCCGGCCGCGTTGACCACGGCGTCGGCGGTCAGCACCGCACCGTCGGCCGTGCGAACTCCGGTGATCCGCCCGCCGGTTCCGGTGACGGCGGCGACGGCCTCGCCGGTACGCACCCGGGCGCCGCGGCGGACCGCGGCCCGCAGCAGTCCGGCCGCCGCGAGGACGGGCTGCACCTGGGCGTCCTGCGGGTAGTGGACGCCGCCGGGGAGGCCGGGCGCGATGTGCGGTTCGAACTCCCTCACGCGGTCGACGCGTTCGGTACGGATGCCGACCGCCGCCTGGCGTGCGGCGAACGCATGGAGGGCGGCGAGGCCTTCGAGGGCGCTCGCGACGACCAGCCCGCCCTTGTTC
This sequence comes from Streptomyces globisporus, assembly GCF_003501885.1. GTDB lineage: Bacteria > Actinomycetota > Actinomycetes > Streptomycetales > Streptomycetaceae > Streptomyces > Streptomyces globisporus_D. The sequence goes on along the minus strand of NZ_QWFA01000020.1, from coordinate 27,150 downwards.
TCGAACTCGATTGCCCCTGGGCCGAGTTCCTCGCTCACCTCGTCCCAGAGGTCACGGCTGAGCCGGGCCAACTCCAGTTCCGGGCCAGGCTCCTTGTCGGAGAGCAGGATGTTCCCCTCCCCCCGGCTGGTGGTGCCCGCACCGACGGCGCCCCGGTCGAGCACCGTGACGCCGAGACCGGCGGAGGCGGCGTGGAAAGCGCAGGCGGCTCCCACGATGCCCGCACCGACGATGACGACTTCCATGACCACCCCTTGGCGTCCACACGACCGCCGCTAGTGCAATGTCACATGCCATTGCTCAGGCTATACATCGGTCCGGCCCGAGGACAATGCCGCCGACGTCAGGTCATCTCTCAGGGCACGGGCTGCTGCTGGGTGACACGGTGGACGCCGCCACCGCCCGGCCCGAGACGGTCGATGTTCGACCGACCGTCCCGAAGGTGGCGGCGCCTCGATGGCTGCGGCGCCGGTCTGCCGTGAGGAGTGGGCAGGTCGATGACACCGCCTCGGGGCATCACCTGCGGTTCCTGGGCCCGCGGGGGCCGGGGCGCTGAGCCGGTGTATGTCATGAACGGGAACCCACCCGGTTCGACGATGCGGGTACGGGCCGCCGCGGCATCGGCGTGGACACCACCGAGCACCAGTACGCGACGCCCGGCCAGAGGCCTGTCCGGGGCGCCGACGGGCTGCACCGGCCGGCGTGGAGCGGGTACCGACACCTCGGGCGCCAAGTCGACGGTGACAACGACGGGTTCCGCTTCCGACTCGGCCACGACGGCCGTCGCCTCATGCGCGATCCCCGGGCGTACGTCGGCCGGCATGCGCAGGAAGGCGTGCTCGTCGATGACCGGCACACCCTCTGGCGGTTCAGCGCCAGGGTGCACAGCCGCTGCGAGCCCCGCAGCCACATCCGCGCGCGGGCGAACTCATGGGCCAGGAAGTCGTAGTCGAACTGGGCGTTGTCCCCGCGACGGCCTAACCCCCGGCATTCCACCCCGCGACCAGTCCACCCAGGGCCTCGGCCGCCTCCTCGGTGTCGCGGCCGTCGTCCGCGCGGGCGTGGCGAGCCAGTTCGACGTGGACGAAGCCGGCGTGTTCGCGCTCCGCCGAGCGGCCCTGGACGTTGCTCCTGCCCTCCAGCGGGCAGCGTGCCTCCCAGGCCCGGCAGACCCGCAGCCCGTCGTCGTCCATGCGGTCGGCCAGAGCGGCCACCTCGGCGGGGGCCGTCTCGACGGCTCCGGTGGAGACGACGGCATCCCAGGGGCGGTCGGAGGAGTCGGTGAAGCCGTGCAGCTGGACACCGGGCACCCCGCGCTTCTGCAGCTCCACGACGACCGCGTGGAAGGCGCTGTCCTCGCGGTGGGCGACATCGGCCCGGCCGTCCTTGCCGGCCCGGCGGTGGGATCCGGCGAGGACGAGTGCGCCGCCGGGGTTCTGCTCCAGGAGCCGGATGCCGAGGTCCTCGGTGTCGCGGTCGGAGACGGGGTGCGGGACCTGGGCGTTCCAGCGAACGGTCGAGTCGGCGTTGAGATACACGCGGCCCCAGCGGGCGCTCTCGCCCGGGCCGGTCGCGGCGATCTCGTCGTAGCGGCGGCCCGAGTCGGTGTCGGTGAGGCGGGTGAGGCCGAGGCCGAGCGGGGCGAGCTGCCGCTCGGCGCCCTGGGCGTCACCCGACAGCAGACTCCCGACGGCCTTCGCCAGCCGCGCGCGCTGCGCCTTGCGGGGCGGGCTGTAGGGGGCGTCGGCGCGGAACGTCGCCGTGTATCCGAGGATGCGGCTGCGCAGGTCGACCAGTTCCCGGGCGCGCGGAACGGTGCCCTCCGGGGTCGGGGAGGTGTCGGCCTGACAGCCGGCGAGAGCCAGGATCAAACCCACCGGAACAAAAATGCGGAGGAAACGTGATCCCCTCGTGATGGCAATACGACGATCACACATGAGGCTCATGTAAGTATGACTCAGTGACATTCCGTAATTCTCTCGGTATGGGTCGTTCGATGGGCCTGCTGGCGATAGCCGTCGGCCTGACCGTGTCGTGCGGCTCGGAGCCGGCGCAACCCCAGGCCCAGGGCGGCGGCCGCAGTTTCAGCGTCGCCGCGGCCGGAGACGTCCTCATCCATCCCGAGCTGGTCGAGCAGGCCGCCAAGGATGCCGAGAAGAGCGGGCATGGGGAGGCCGGTCTGGACTTCGGGCCGCTGCTCGCCGGGGTGAAGCCCGTGATCAGCAAGGCCGACCTCGCGATCTGTCACATGGAGACACCCGTCGGGAAGCCCGAGGGACCGTTCCAGGGGTACCCGGAATTCCTGGTTCCGCCGCAGATCCTGACCAGCCTGAAAGACGTCGGATACGACACCTGCTCGACAGCCTCCAATCACACCTTCGACCATGGACTGAAAGCCGTGCGCCGCACGCTGGACGCCATGGACAAGGTGGGCCTCGGGCACAGCGGGTCGGCGCGGACGCCGAAGGAAGCAGAGCAGATCAACATCCGCGACGTCAACGGCGTCAAGGTCGCTCACCTCTCGTACTCCTGGGAGTCCTTCCTCAACCCCACGCCCGAGAAGCAGAGCTGGGCCTTCAACCTCTCCCGCACGGAGACCATCAAGAAGGACGAGAAGCGGGCCCGCGACAAGGGCGCCGAGGTGGTGCTGCTCTCCCTGCACTGGGGTCTGGAGCACTACAACGAGCCGAGCGTCCCGCAGCTCGACATGGCCCGGCGGATCACCGAGGAGACCGGCGTCGACCTGGTGATCGGGCACCATGCCCACGTGGTGCAGCCGATCCAGAAGGTGAACGGCACCTGGGTCGCCTACAGCCTCGGCAACCAGGTGGCCCGGCACTCCTCGCCGACCGGCCTCACCGAGGAGGGGGCCATCGGCTGGTTCGAGTTCCGTGAGACCGCCGACGGCTGGGACGTCTCCGCCCGCTACCGCACCACGCTCGTGGACATCCCCCCGGAGCTCGAACCCGGGGAGAAGGTGCCCGAGGGCGCGGTCGAGGACGTCCGGCTGGTGGACGTACAGCAGGCACTGGAGAACCCCGAAGGGCTGTCCGCCGACCGGACCGCCCGCTACCGGCTGGCCGAGGACCGGACGCGCGGCTTCCTCTTCAACCGGGGAGCGCCGGGCGGTGACGGCCTGAAGCGGCTGTCGCCGGCGAAGTGACCAGGCCCACACCCTCGTATATGCCAACGGACACAACCTCTTAGGCGCTTGTCCGTCTTTTCAACGACAGCGTCTCGCGCTTTTCGACGACACAACGTCTCGCAGCCACGCGACAGCGGTGCTTCCTCCGGGCACTGAGCACCCGCAGCGACCAAGGAAGAAAACCGGTGACATCGACTCCTGCCGCGCCCCTCGTGCCGAAAGGCCGGCGGCGCAGCCGCAGACGTGCGGACATGCCGTTGCTGGGTGGCATCCGGCCGCCGATCGCCCTGCTGTGCGTGCTGATCCTCGCCCTCGCGGGCCTCACGGCCAAGGTGCTGGGGCCGGGCGCGGAACCGGTCGTGCCCAAGGCGGTGCTCTCCTCGCAGCAGCACTTCGCCGAGGACGGCGCCATCGCCCTGCGCGCCTCGATCGACGAGCGGGTCACCGACCTCGAACGCACCGCCACCGCGCTGAACGCGGGCAAGCCGGCCGACCCCGAGCGCGTGCTGTCGGACCTGAGCAAGGCGTACCAGAAGTGGACCGGCACCACCGTGCTTGATCTGGCGGACGGCAAGGTGCTCGCCGCTCGCGGGGAGCGCATCCCGCTCGCCTGGGTGGACAAGGACGTCCTCACCGGTGACCAGGCGCTCACCCCGCGGATGGTGCGGCTGGAGACCGGCGACGTACGCCTGATGACGATGGCCGTGCTGGAGGGGAAGCAGGGGGCGCAGCAGCTGCTGGTCGCCTCCAACAGCCTCTCCGTGCCCCCCATCAACCTGGGCCCGTTCCGCAGCATGGCCGTCGTCGCCCGCGGTGGCGAGATCCTCGCGACCGCCGGCTTCGAGCAGTCCGAGGCACTGAACTCGGACGCGGAGCGCAAGGAACTCACCTTCCTGCAGAAGCAGATGACCCGGCTGTCCGACCAGGCCGCCGAGGAGACCGAGCAGAACCCGGTCAGTGCCCGGGAGCCCGGTTCCCGCGGCTACCCCGGGGTCAGCGGAACCCTGGTGGGCGGGGGCTACAACGGCCGGGTCGCCACCGTGGGGTACGCCTCCCTCGCCGCCTCCGACCCGGAGGACGGGGAGAGCGTCGCCGCCGGTCTCGGTCTTACCGTCGTCTCCCTGCTCCCCGTGGTCCAGCAGCAGACCCTCACCGACGACAGCCGGCACCTCTTCGGCCTGCTCGCGGCGGGCGCCCTGGTGCTGCTCGGCCTGCTCGCGGTCGCCGTGCTGTGGATGACCGTGCAGCGCCCGCTGCTCGGCCTGTTCCTGGAGTCCCGCCGGCTCGCCCGCGGCGACCTGATCCGCCCGGTCACGGTGCCGCGCTGGGGCGAGGCCGCCCGGATCGGCGCCGCGCTGGAGCGCATCCGCGGCCAGCTCGGCGGCCCGCACGGATCCGACGGCCCCGTCGGCGCGCGGCCGAGCGGCCGGTTCCGGGGTGGTGCGCGCGGGCCGCTGGCGCTGACGGCGGTTCTCCTGCTGCTGTGGTGCGTTCCCGTCGGGCTCCTGCTCAACCGCACGGACGGGACCGTCAGCATCCCCGCCGTCATGGTCAACGACCAGCGCGACCGCACCGACCTGGTCGCCGACCGGGCCCGCCGGGCGCTGAACGAGGCCCAGGCCGACCTCGTCTCCACCTCCCGCCTGCTCGACGTCGACGACCCCGCCGCCACCGAGACCGTGCTGAAGACCGCCCTGCGCGAGCACACCCGCTACCAGGCGCTGTACGTCGTCGGCGCGAACGGCGACATCGTCGCCCGGGCCGGCGGCGACCCCCACCCGTGGAGCACGGAGAAGGACCCGTCGCTGGTCCGCGTCTCCGGCCAGGGTGAGAAGAGGCCCGTCGTCCAGGCCGGGGCGCCCGTGCCGGAGCGCAAGGGCATGACCCTGGTCGGCGAGGTGCGGGTGGAGTTCCTCAACTCGCTGCTGAAGCGGCCCGGCCTCGGCGAGGTCCGGATCGTGAACGCGGACGCGCGGACCCTCGCCGCCAGCGACGGTTTCCGCGCCTTCGAGGGGCTGCCGAAGGACGCGCTGCCCGATCTGGTGCGCGCCGCCAATGTGCGGGTGGGCGCCGGGCCGCTGGAGAACGGGCTGCTCATCCGGGACGGCGGCGCCGTCACCGTGGCCGCCGCGGCGCCGTTCACCGGCGGCGGGGTCGCCTCCGACCTGGGCTGGACCGTCGTGAGCTGGCAGGACGCCGGCCGCTTCGAGATCACCGCCTACGAGCGCGAGGACCGCAGCGTGCTCGCCAGTCTGCTCGGCCTCGCCCTGATCGTGGTCTGCCTGGGCTGGATCCACCTCGTCGTCGTACGGCCCCTGCGGGCCCTCGCGGCGGCCACCGAGAAGCTCGCCGACGGAGACCTCAAGACCGTGCACTACCCCCGCTACCAGGACGAGGTGGGCGCCGTCGTCCGGAGCCTCGAACTGATCCGCCAGCAGTTGCAGGCCCGTCGGCAGACCCAGGCACGCCGGCCCGCCGAGTCCCGGCCCGGCGCCGGAGGAAGGTGACCCAGGGTGCTCTACCTCTACTTCGTCCTGCTCACCGGCAGTGTGTTCCTGCTCGTCGCGGGCATCGTGGAGCAGCGTCGGCACTACGCCGCGCTGCACACGATCCCCTCGCGGGTGCTGGTCAACGGCATCCGCGGCAAGTCCTCCATCACCCGGCTCTGCGCGGGCGCGCTGCGGGGCGGTGACCTGATCACCGTCGCCAAGACGACCGGGACGGCCGCCCGCTTCATCCACCCGGACGCCACCGAGGAGCCGGTCTACCGCAAGTTCGGCATCGCCAACGTGGTGGAGCAGATCGGCATCGTCCGGCGGGCCGCCACCTACCGGCCCGACGCGCTGGTCATCGAGTGCATGGCCGTGATGCCGGCGCTCCAGGAGGTCAACCAGAGCAAGCTGATCCGCTCGACGATCGGCGTGCTCTGCAACGTACGCGAGGACCACCTCGCCGAGATGGGCCCCACCCTCGACGACGTGGCCCGCTCGCTGTGCCGCTCGATGCCCGAGGACGGGATCTGCGTCACCGCCGAGAAGGAACGTTTCCACATCCTCCAGGAGGAGGCGGACGCCCGGAACTGCCAGTTGGTGTACGCCGATCCGGAGACCGTCAGCGACGAGGAGCTGCGCGGTTTCAGCTGGTTCACCTTCAAGGAGAACGTGGCGATCGCCCTGGTCGTCGCCGATCTCCTCGGCGTGGAGCGCGAGGTCGCCCTCCAGGGGATGTACGACGCCCCGCCGGACCCGGGTGTGCTCTCGGTGGAGCGCTATGTGGCCCCCGACGGCAACCGCCTCGCCTTCGCCAACGTCTTCGCGGCCAACGACCCCGAGTCGACGCTGATGAACATCAACCAGCTCCTCGACCTCGGCGCCATCCGCCGCCCGCTGAACGTGGTGATCAACTGCCGCCCCGACCGCGTGGAGCGCAACGGGCAGATGGGCGAGATCATCCCCGACCTCCAGCCCGACAACGTCTTCGTCATCGGGCATCCCGCCAAGAGCGCGATCGACGCCATCCCCGCCGAGTGGCAGGACCGGGCGGTCGACCTGGGCGGCGAGAAGCGGGCCGCCGACGAGTTCATGCCGGCGATGCTCGGCCGGATGTCCGACGGCGCGTCGCTGGTGGCCATCGGCAACATCCACGGCCAGGGCGAGGAGCTGCTGGAGTACCTCGCCGAGCTGCCCGCCGACGAGAGCGAGGCGGACGAGGAGACCCCGAACCCCGTCGCCGCGAACCCGGCTCAGGCGTCCCGCCTGGACCCGTTCGCCTCGTACCACCCGGCGTACGAGGAGCGCTACCAGGCTTCGCAGACGCAGGAGATCCCGGTGGTCCGCATCCCGGTGCAGCCGACGGATTCCCACCGGCAGCAGCCCGGACACCACGAGCGGTACGCCGGTCGTGAGCCGTACGCGCAGCACGAGCGGCACGCCCAGCAGGATCCGTACGCACAGCGTGAGCCGCACGCCCAGCAGGGCCGGGGGCAGGCGCGGGCTCAGGGCCAGGGGCGGCAGGACCAGCCCTTCGAGTTCTTCGCCGACGCGCCGCAGAAGCAGCCGTACGAGCCCGCCCCGCACATCTGGCCGCCCCACGACGAGCCGCACGACGACGCCCGGAGTTCCCGTTGACCACCGCCGCACTGACCCCCGAGATGGCCGCCCTGGGTATCGCCATAGGGCTGTTCTTCTCGCTGCTGTGCTACCTCACCACCAACCTTTCGCCCGGCGGGATGATCACCCCGGGCTGGCTCGCGCTGACGCTGATCGAGGACGTCCAGCGCGCGGCCATGGTGCTGGGTGTCACGGCCCTCACCTACGCCGGCACCAAGGTCATGCAGCGGCTGGTGATCCTGTACGGCAAGCGGCTGTTCGCCTCGGTCGTGCTGCTCGGCGTGCTGCTCCAGAGCACGGTGATGATCCTGCTGTCGCTGGAGTTCCCGCTGCTCTACGGCAACCAGACGCTCGGCTTCATCGTGCCCGGCCTGATCGCCTACCAACTGGTGCGCCAGCCGAAGGGCCCCACCCTGCTGGCCACCGGCACGGTCTCGCTCATGGCCTACATCGTCGTCGCCGCCGGGCTGCTGCTCGGCATCATGCCCGCGGTCTGACCAGCCGCCCACGAACAACCGAGGAGTAACCGATGGCAGGGAAGAAGAAGTCACGGCCCGTCGTCTCGGGACTGGTGGTGCTGGCGCTCGTCGCGACCTCCGGCTACCTCACCCTGGAACTGCGCAAGCAGGAGGCGCCCGGGGTGACCGAGGTCCGCAACGTCGGCGTCCTGGACGGCGGCAAGGCCTCCGGCTCGGCCGACGACGACAAGGGCGAGGCCACCTGGTCGCGGCTGGAGAACCCGGCGCGCTCCGTGCTGCGCGGTTCCGACGGCCAGATCAAGGCGGTCTTCACCGACGGGGCGCGCCTGGCCACGCTCACCGGCCCGGCCCGCACCTTCACCGAGCCGGCCTCCACCTCCTCCAAGGTCTCCACCACGGACTGGGTGCGTCTGATGCCCGAGCCCTGGAAGAAGGGCGCCGAGAAGGAGAAGTGGTTCACCGACTGGCACGCCGAGTACGCGGACAGCAAGGAGGACGACGTCTTCGCGACCGCCTTCCAGTACGTGGCCGGCGCCCCGCAGAAGAAGGACGACCAGGGCGTCGCCTACGCCGGTGACGCCAACTTCGGGCCGCTGAACACCACCGGCGCTGAGGGCGGCGACCTGCGTCTGGAGCAGTCCGACTTCTACGACTACCTCGGCCTGCCCTACCCCTTCCGGGACGGGCAGACCGGCACCCCGGAGTCCATGCGCGCCAGGTCCCTGGACTGCTCGGGGTACATCCGGATGGTGCTCGGCTACCGCACCCGTTACCCGCTGATGTCCTCGGACGCCTCGGGCGACGGACTGCCGCGCACCGCGAACGGCATGGCCCGCTCCGACGAGGGCGCCGACGTGCTCCCGCTGACCGGCGTGGGCCCCGACGACCGGCCGTCCGCCATCGACCAGCTCCAGCCGGGCGACCTGGTCTTCTTCAAGCTGGACGCCCGCACGAAGGAGCGGCTCGACCACGTCGGCATCGTGCTCGGCTACGACACCGAGGGCCACCTGATCTTCGTCTCCAGCCGGGAGGAGATCAACGGCCCGACCATCGGCGACGTCGGCGGGGTCTCCCGGCTTGACGGCAACGGCTACTACGCCAAGACCCTGCGCAGCGCGAAGCGGCTCTGACCTGGCGGGCCCCGCCGAAGCTGTCCTTCCGCAAGACGGCGCTGCGCTACGGGAGTTCCTGCTCCCGTGGCGCCGCGCCGTTCAGAACCCCTGGAAACAGGGGCGGAGTGCTGCTGGGCGCGGACCGGTCAGTGACCGTCCACCGTCCCGGACAGTTCGTTGGTGGCCTTCGGCAGCGTCACGGACGCGCCCTTCTTCCCCGATTCCAGGTCGATGGAGTGCAGTTGGCGCTTGCCCGGTTCGGAGACGTACGCCGTGTGGTCACGGACGAACAGGGTGGGCCTGGGCTGCTGCCAGTCCAGGGGCTCGGTCCAGTCGCCGACCGCTTCGATCTTCTTCTCCACCTCCCCGGTCTCCGGGTCGATGACGTGGAGGACGCCGTTGGTGCCGAGCACGAGGGCTTCGCCGTGCGGGCCGCGGGCGAGCGAGCGGAAGGAGTAGCTGGTGCCGAGGTCGACCAGCTTCATCTTCGCCGTACGGGTGTCGATCAGCGATATGCGGGTGGGGCGTTCCAGTTCCGCGTCGGGGTCGGTCTTGTAGTCGCCGAGCAGGATCGGGGAGACGTCGCTTCCGGCCTGGTTTCCGATACGGGCGTAGTCGCCGGGGGCGTCGACCTTGGTGAACGCGCCGTCCTTGTAGAGCAGGACGCCGTCCTCGCAGCCGAACCCGACCACCTCGCCCTTGGCCGCGGCCTCGCCGTGGACACCCGGGCAGTTCTCGGCGCGCGCGATCTCCTTGTCGTTCTTGTCCAGGACGAGGGCCCCGGTGCGCTTCTCCTCGGTGCCCAGGGTGGTGGCGAGTTCTCCGCCGGCCAGTTCGATGGCGACACCGTGATGGGCGTCGGCGGACGTGTAGCTGCGTCCCTCGGGCCGCTTGCCGCCGGCCAGGTCGGCGGGGTCGAAGACGTTCACCTCGCCGGTGCCGTCGGTGAACAGGACCGTCCTGCCGCCGTGCCGGACGACGTGGCCGGGCTTCGCACCCTTGAACTCGGCGTCCGTGAAGGTCTGCCGGGCCGCGTCGTACACCCGGAAGCCGCTGTCGGAGGAGACGACGACGTGGTCCTTGTCGCCCGCCGGGTTGACCCGGTTGAAGCCGGGCAGCTCGACGGTCTTCCCGAGCTTCAGGGTCTCGCCGTCGAGCACATACAGTCCCCCGTCGAAGGAGGCGACCAGCGGATTCTCCACCGTGGTGGCTCCGCCGTTCTTGGCCTGCTCCGCCTGCTTCGGCTCGGCCTCGGACTCCGTACCGCCGCTGCCGCCACAGGCGCTCAGTACCAGGGACGCCGTCAGCGCGAGGGTGGTGCCCGTGAGCATACGGGCGCGTACGGAACTGTTCATCTTCATGGTGTGCATGTCCTCTCCGGCCCTGCGGGCACGGGATGGCGGGGTAGGTGGGGTGGGGTGGAAGGGCCGGTCGTGGGTGTGCCGGCCCTCGGGGAAGCCGGTCAGCCGCCGGTGAGGCCCTCGGTCATGGCCGAGGTGTTGGCGCGCATCATTTCCAGATAGGTGCCGGCGCCCTCGCCCTTCTCGGTCAGCGATTCGGAGTACAGCGGGACGACGTTCACGTCACCGCCCATCTCCCGGCGCAGGACGTCGGCGAGCCGGGTGGGCTGGGAGGAGTCGGCGAAGACGGTGCGCACGTCGGCCTTCTCCATGGCCCGGGTGAGGGAGCGCAGGTCGGAGGAGCTGGGTGAGGCGAGTGTCGTGCCGCTGGGAACGACCGCGCCGATCACGCGGAAGCCGATGCGGTCGGCGAGGTAGCCGAAGACGTGGTGGTTGGTGACGAGGGCGCGGCGGTGCTCGGGAATGGCCGCGAAGGACTTCTCCATCCAGGTGGACAGGGTGGCGAGTTGTCCGTCGTAGCGTTCGGCGTTGTCCTGTACGGCCTTCTCGTTCACGCCGTCCACGTGCTCGATGACCCGGTCGGTGATCAGGCCGGCGACCTTGCGTACGCGATCGGGGTCGGTCCAGAAGTGCGGGTCGGGCGCTCCGGCCCCGCCGCCCGGGCCCCCCTCCTCGTCGGCGTGGAAGGTCAGGGGGTCGGCCGCCTCACCCGCCGCGAAGGTGGCCACTCCCGATTCCCGTGCGGCCTCCACGTGCCGCGTCACGTTCTCCTCCAGGCCCAGGCCGTTGTGGACGACCAGGTCCGCGTTCTCCAGCTCGGCGGCCTGCACGGCCGACAGCCCGAAGGAGTGCGGGTCCGCGTTGGGCTTCATCAGGACGCTGACCTCCGCCTCGTCCCCGACGATCTCCCGGGTGATGTCGCCGAGGATGTTGGTCGTCACCACGATCCGGGGCCGGTCGTCGCCCGAGCCGCAGCCGGTCGCCGTACCGGCGACGACCAGAAAGGTGACGAGGGCCAGCAGCAGGGCGCGCAGCCGCGCCGTCCTCACGCGTACGCTCATCGGCCCGTCTCCGCCATCAGGGACGGCCGGATGTCCAGGTCGAAGGTGCGGGCGACCCGGAGGTCGTCGTTGTGGTCGATCTCGTACACGCGCTTTCCCGCGGGGTCGTTGAGGTAGGCGCGGCTCCGGTCGACCTCGATCACCGGTGTCCCGGACCGGTCGGCGGCGGTGCGGGGAACGTCCTTCAGCAGACGCTCGGTGGCGGTGGTCTCCTCGCCGGTGGCCATGTCGTAGCCGTGCAGGGCTCCGTCGCTCTCCAGGACGACCAGCGGAGATCCCTCGCCCGCGGTGTTGGCGGCGACCACGGGGCCGGTCTCCACGCGTTTCCAGGCCCGCTCGGTGATGTCGAGGACCCAGACGGCGGCCTTGCCTGCGCGCGCCGTGAGCGTGGTGCTGCCCGGTCGGTGCCGGAACTCCGCGGCCCGCTCCGCGTTCGGCACGTCCTCGCCGTACGGGATCTTCTCGGCGGTGAAGGTGCCGCCGTCCTCGCGGACGAGCAGAGCGCCGTCGGCGCAGCCGAGGACGACCCCCCGCCGGGTGACCGCGTCCCCCTTCGGGTCCTCGCACGCGGACTCCAACGCGGCGACGCGCTTACCGGACCGGTCGAGGACCACGACCTGCGCGGGGGCGTCGCCGGCGCGCGTGAGGGTGATCAGGTGTTCGGCGTACGGCACGACGGGCCCGCCGTAGGTGCCCGGAAGTCGGTCCGGAGTGCCGAGGGTGCCCTTCTCCAACTCCGCGCGGTGGTATGCCCTCGCCTTCCCGTCCGCCGCCGTCACCACGGTGACGCCCTTGTCGCTGCGGATGCTCGTCCCGGCGCCGCCCGGAAGGTCGCCCACCTCCTTGAACTTCGCGCGGTAGTAGTGCACATGGTCTCCGTGGTCGACCATCCACGCGCCGCTGTCGAGGACCTGGGTGCTGTCCGCGCCGTGGAAGAAGCCGAAGCGGCCGTCCGTGGTGAGCTCGGTGACACCGGCTCTGCGCGCCGTGTCGTGGGTTCGGCCGGTGATCAGGTCCAGGACGCGTGTGTCGCCTGAGCCGACGTCACCGAGGAGGAGCCGGGACTGCTGCTCGGCGGCTTCGGCGGCGCCTTCCACGTAACCGTGCGGAACGGTCGGCGAATCAGTGCTTCCGGAGGGGGACTTGGCGTTGCCCTGCCCCGCGCAACCCGCGGTCAGCAGGACCACGGACAGGAGCGCGGACGCCAGGGGCGCGCCATGCGTTCGGACGGACAAGGGGATCGCCTCAGGTTTCGTTCGGTCGGGGCGTGGGGGCGTTCGCGGTGAACGTGGCGGCACGGGCGGGGGCGCCGGTGCCGCGCGTACGACGTCGGTGGTGGAGCGCGGACGCCAGGTGGGACAGGAAGAAGAGGCTGACGGCGAGGGCCGAGACGGTCGCGCCGGCCGCGGTGCGCAGATGCCAGGAGAGCAGCAGGCCGCCGAAGGTGGCGGCCGCGCCGAGAACCGCGGCAAGGGCCATGACGCCGTGGACGCTTCGCGCCCAGGGCAGGGCCGCCGCGGGCGGGGCGATGAGCAGGCCGAGGACGAGCAGCGTGCCCACGATGTGGAAGGAGGCGACGATGGCCAGGGCCAGCAGGCCGAGCAGCACGGCGTGCGCGAGCCGCGGCCGCAGGCCGAGCGTTCGGGCCTTGCGCTCGTCGAACGCGAGGGCCAGGAAGGCGCGGTGGCCGAGCACGGAGACGGCCAGCGCCAGCAGGAACGCCACCCCGAGGAGCACCAGATCGCTCTCGCGCACGGCGAGTACGTCGCCGAAGAGGAAGCCGGTGAGGTCCACCGCGAACGACTGCGAGCGCGACACGATGATGACGCCCAGGGACAGCATGCCGACGAAGAGCAGGCCGATACCGGTGTCCTGGGACAGCCGTGGGGTGCGGCCGAGGGCGGTGACGCCCGCGGTCATGACGGCGGCGCTCGCCACCGCCCCCACCAGGAGGTTGCCACCGAGCAGCGCGGCGACGGCGACGCCCGGCAGGAGTCCGTGGGACATGGCGTCGCCGAGGAAGGCCATCCCCCTCAGTACCACCCACGTTCCGGCCAGGGCGCATATCGCCGACACCAGGATCCCGGCCCACAGGGCACGCTGCACGAAGGCCACCTCGAAGGGGGCCGTCAACCACTCCATACGATGACCCTACAATGACAATCATGTTCAATAACAACGCGACGGCACCGTCCTGCGGCGAACGACAGAGCGAGCGCGTCCGGTTCGACGACCTCAACGCCGGCTATCCCGGCCGCTCGGTGCTCCACCAACTCAGCGCGGTGATACCGGCGTTGGCCATGACCGCACTGGTCGGCCCGAACGGCAGCGGCAAGTCCACGCTGCTCGGCGTTCTCGCCGGGGTGATCGATGCCACATCCGGACAGCTCCGGTATGCGGAAGGCCGCCCGCCCGCCTTCGTCCCACAACGCGGCGCCGTCGGCGACACACTCCCCCTCACCGCACGACAGACGGTGGAAATGGGTCGCTGGGGAGAGCGGGGCCCCTGGCGGAGACTGACCCGGAGTGACCGAACCGTGGTCGACTCCGTCATGGAACGCCTGGGCGTCGCCGACCTCGCCGACCGCCAGCTCGGCGAGTTGTCCGGCGGGCAACGTCAACGCGTACTGATCGCCCAGGGCCTGGCCCAACAGTCCGATCTGCTACTCCTGGACGAGCCGACCACCGGACTCGACCCCGAGGCCCGGAACCGGATCACGGCTCTGCTGACCGATCTGGTCGCCGACGGCACGACCGTGGTCCAGGCCACGCACGACCTGGAGGCCGCCCGCTCGGCCGACGCCTGCCTCCTCCTCGGCGACGGACGGCTGGTCGGGCAGGGCCCACCCGAGCAGGTGCTCACGCCGACGGCGCTGTCCCGCATCCGGCAGCCGGCGTGAGGCCATGGCGCGAGCCCGTACGGGGGGATTCGCGATCCCTGGATCACTGCGGCCTTCATCCGCCCTTCGGCCTGCGACACCGTTGACGGGAAGGCGGCGGACCGGCGGTCCTGCCCGCACCTCACGGAAAGAGAGCCCACCATGACGCGCATCGCCCTGATCACCGGCGCCAACCGCGGCCTCGGCCGCAGCACCGCCCTGCACCTCGCCGAAGCAGGCACCGATCTGATCCTCACCTACCGCTCGCACGCCGAGGAGGCACAGGCCGTCGTCGAGGAGGCCCGGAAGCTGGGCCGCAGGGCGGTCGCCCTGCGGCTGGACACCGGAGACACCGCCACGTTCCCGGACTTCACCGCGCAGGTGCGGGCGACGCTGGCCGAGGAGTGGGGCCGCGAGGACCTCGACGTTCTCGTCAACAACGCCGGGCACGGCGTGTACGCGCCCTTCGAGGAGACCACCGAGGAGCAGTTCGACGGTCTGATGGGCGTCCACGTCAAGGGGGTCTTCTTCCTCACGCAGGCGCTGCTGCCACTGATCAAGGACGGCGGGCGCATCCTCAACGTCTCCACCGGTCTGACCCGCTTCATCGCCGCGCCCACCGCCGCGTACGCGGCGGCCAAGGGCGCGGTGGAGATCCTCACCCGCTACCTCGCCAAGGAACTGGGCCCGCGCGGTATCGCGGTCAACGCCCTCGCACCCGGTGCCACCGGCACCGACTTCGGCGGCGGCGGAGTCCGTGACGACCAGGAGATGCGCTCCATGCTGAGCGGCGTCACGGCCATGGGCCGTCCCGGTGAGGCCGAGGACATCGGCGCCGCGGCCGCCGCACTGCTCGCCGACGGCACCTCCTGGGTCACCGGGCAGCGCTTCGAGGCGTCGGGCGGCATGCTGCTCTGACGTCGTCCGACCCGCACACACCGCCCCGACCTCGGATACGGGGCATGAGGGAGACTGGACCCGTGGACCGAGCGCAACTCTCGGACTTCCTCCGCACCCGCCGGGAAGTCCTGCAACCAGAGGACGTGGGCCTGCCCCGCGGGCCGCGGCGTCGCACCCGCGGCCTGCGCCGGGAAGAGGCGGCGGCGCTGAGCGGCATGTCCACCGACTACTACAGCCGGCTGGAACAGCAGCGCGGACCGCAGCCGTCGGAGCCGATGCTCGCAGCCATCGCCCGCGGCCTGCGCCTGTCGCTGGCCGAACGCGATCACCTCTTCCGCATCGCCGGGCACAACACACCCTCCCGCCCCGGCGATCTCCGCTCGGACCACATCACCCCAGGCCTGATGCGCATCCTCGGACGGCTGGACGACACCCCCGCGCAGGTGGTCAGCGACGTGGCGGAGACCCTCGCCCAGACCCCGATGGCCGCAGCGCTCCTCGGCGACCAGACGGGATACACGGGCCCCGGGCGCAGCCTCACCTACCGGTGGTTCACCGACCCCGCCACCCGGCTGCTGTACCCGGAGGAGGACCACCCGCTGCACAGCCGCTTCTTCACCTCCGGCCTGCGCGCCGCCTACTCCCGGCAGGGAGCGGGCGGACGCGCCGAGGAGCTGCGCGACCGCCTCCTGGAACGCAGCGATGAATTCGCCTCGCTGTGGAGCGCGCACGAGATCGACGCTCCCCGCGTGGATCCCAAGCGTGTGCGCCATCCCGAGCTCGGAGTCCTCACCCTGCAGTGCCAGGTGCTGGTGGACCCGGAGCAGAACCAGACGCTGCTGGTCTACACAGCCGCCCCGGGCTCGGCCGACGACGAGAAGCTGCGCCTGCTGCCGGTGCTGGGAGCACGGCCGGTGGGCACCTGAGGCCTCTCATTCGGATGAGGCCCTGGCCGGTTCAGGCGTCCGGGGCGTCCCGGGTGAGCCTGCGTACCCACTCGATGTCCGGCATGTGGGGGGCGTGGCCGCCCCGAGCCGGTGACGGTTCGACGGCGGCGCTCTCCGGGTCGAGGAGGCGGCGCAGCCCGGTGCGCATCAGCGCGCCGTCCACGGAGGCGATGCCGCTCAACTGGAGCACGGAGACTCCCTGGTCGAGTGCGGTCATGAGCTGGGCGATGTCCTCGACGGCCAGGTGCTCGCCCTCCGGGCGCCCGGAGGCGGCGACCCGCCCGTAGGCGTTCAGCTGGACCTCCACGCGGGCTCGCAGCAGACCGATGAGCTTGTCGTCCCGGGCCGCGGTCGCGATGAACTCCAGCATGGCCAGACCGAAGCCCCGCACCATCTCCGCCGCGTCCTCCCCCGGCCCCCCGTCCGGGTCGGACAGCGGCGCGCCGGACGGTTCGGGCACGGCGAACGGGTCCCAGTCCGCGCCGCGCAGCGCCTGGAGATTGTGGTCCATCACCGCGAGGAACAGTTCGGCCTTGCCGCCGAAGTTCGAGTAGACGGCGCCCTTGGAGAACCCCGCCTCATTGGCGATCCCCTCCAGGCTCGCCCCGTGATAGCCGTCCCGGGCGAACGCGCCCAGTGCCGCCAGCGTCAGCGCCTCGCGGGTTTCCCGCTTCTGCTCGGCGCGGCTCTTGCGTACCCGGGGCGTCGTCGTCGGGGCGAGTTGATCCATGTCCGCATCCTAGTTGACGTACCGCCCGCATCGCGATACCACTAGACTTCAGATACCGAGCGAATCTAAATACCGCTAGTATCGCAGGGCCCGGGTGCACCGGGGATGACGGAGGAACGCATATGAGTGACGCGGTGCTGGAGGTCGAAGGCCTCACCAGGAAGTTCGGTTCGGTCGTCGCGAACGACGGGATCGACTTGAGGGTCCGGGCCGGCGAGGTGGTCGGCCTGCTGGGCCACAACGGCGCGGGCAAGACCACGCTGGTGTCGCAGATCGTGGGCCTGCTCAAGCCGGACAGCGGTTCGATCCGGGTGGCCGGCGCGAACGCGGTCGCGGACCCGGCGACGGCGCGCCGCTGCGTGGCACTCCAGCCGCAGTCGCAGGCTCCGATCGACGGCCTGACACCCCGTGGCGCCATCGAGATCGCCGGGCGGGTGCGCGGCATGTCCGGCGCCGAGGCGGCCGCCTCCGCCCGCAGGCTCGCCGAGGACCTGGACATCCACGAGTGGTTCGACCGGCGCGCCCTGCCCGACGGCCGGGGCGTCTCCGGCGGAGTGCGCCGGCTGACCGCGTTCGCGATGGCGGCGGTCGCGCCCGTCCCGCTGGTCATCCTCGACGAGCCCTCCAACGACGTCGACGCCGGTCGCAGGCGGCGGCTGTGGGACACCGTGCGCCGCCTCGGCGACGAGGGCGCGGGCGTACTCCTGGTCACCCACAACGTGGTGGAGGCCGAACGCGTGGTGGACGAACTGGTCGTGCTCGATCACGGCAAGGTCGTGGCCGCCGGATCGCCGAAGGACCTGCGCGGCCCCGGCGACAACGAGCTGCGGCTCGAACTCTCGCTGAACTTCGACGGGCCGGACCCCTCGGACTCCCCCACCGGTGCGCCGATCCCGTTCACCCGCCGGGTCCGGGTCGGCCGCCGGGTGCTGCTGACGCTCGGCCCCTCCGACGCCGAGGCGGCCGTCGCCTGGGCAACGAGGCTCCGTGCGGACCACCTCATCGAGGAGTACTCGCTGGCACCCGCAACCCTCGAAGACGTCTACCTCGCCGCCACCGCTTCGAGCGCGGCCGCCACCACGGAGGAAGCCGCCCATGTCTGAGGCAACCATGACCGCCCCCCGCACCCGGTCGGCCCGTCCCGTACCGCCGCGCACCGGCCTGGTGACGACCTATCTCACCCTGCTGCGCTGGAACATGGCCCAGATCGGCGCGATGCTGCCGCTGATCCTGATCGTGCAGGCGGTGCTCGCGGCGGGCATCATCATCGGCTTCGGGTTCCTCATCGACGACCTCAACACCGCGGCCGCCCTGTTCCTCTCCACGGGCACCCCCACCGTGCTGCTGATGGTCATCGGCCTGGTGATGGTCCCGCAGGGCGTGGCACAGTCCCGCACCAGCGGTACGTTCACCTACCTGCGGGCACTGCCGGTGCCCCGCCCGCTGCACCTGCTGGCCGACCTGACGGTGTGGCTGGTCGTCGCCCTGCCGGGCATCCCCGTCTCGGTGTTCGTGGCCTGGCTGCACTACGACCTCACCTACAGCTTCAACTGGCCCCTCCTGATCGGCGCTTCCGTCCTGACCGCGGTGATGGCGACCTCGATGGGCTACGCGCTCGCCGTACTGCTCCCGCCCCTGCTCGCCCAGCTCGCCAGCCAGGTCCTGGTGTTCTTCGTGATGCTGTTCTCGCCGATCACCTTCCCCGCGAGCCAACTGCCCGACTGGCTGCGGGCAGCGCACGACTGGCTTCCGTTCCGCCCCGCGGGTGACCTGCTGCGCGCCGGGCTGGTGTCCGACGGCAGTACGGTCCACGGGCCCGACATCGCCGTGCTGCTGGCCTGGGGCCTGCTCGGCGTCACGATCAGCGTGCGCGCGCTGGTCCGCCGGGCCTGAGAAATCCCGCCAGGCGGCCGACGGAGGACAGAAGTCCTCCGCCGGCCGCAGAGGCGTCCGGGACGCCCCACAGACCGCGAATCAGGGGACTGACCAGCGACTATCCACCGGAAATCGCAAACCGGGCATAACCGAAAATCCAGAACGGCCTTGCTTTACTCATGCTTTAACGACACTTGGATCTACCTTTACTTGGCCTGGATCTGCCCTTATGCTTCCGAACAGCGGAGAACGAAGGGCAGGCCGGCGCGAAGCACATGCGGCGCCACCCTGCTCCATCTTTTCTTGGGGGAGAAATGTGCAGTGGGGGAAGTCCGTCTTCAGCGCGGATACACGGTAAGCCGAGGGTGTGGGGAGACGTCCACCCTCAGGCAGGTCTCCAGGTAACAGCCCACTTCTAGGCCACCCATAGGTCCCTGGAGGGCTCGCGGCCGCACGGCCGCCATTCTCAGGTGCGGTCGCAGGACGAGCACGACGCGTTTGCGGCACTGGTTGCAGCAGATTCCTGACACGGCTTCGCACCGCCATTTTCCGGCATACGCACGCCATGCTGAGCGGCGTCCCCTCATGGGACATCCGCCTAACAGGCATGGCCATGGCGCGTGCCTCCTCGTGAGGTATCGAGCAAGAGGTTGTGAGCATGGCAACGGTTGGAGTAATCGGTGCGGGCGTCATGGGCAAGGACGTCGCCCTCGCCTGCGCCGCCCAAGGATACGAAGTCATTCTTTGCGACAGTGAAGCATTAGTCCTGGAGGCCGCCCCGGGGCGGCTGCGCCGACTCATCAGGAAGTACCGCATGATGTCGCCGGTCCTTTCGGAGTGGAACGCGGAAGAGATCCTCGGCCGCATCACCTACAGCCCCGACCTCGACCGGATGGCCGGCGCCGACTGGATCGTCGAGAACATCGTCGAGGACCGGGAAGCCAAACAGGAGCTCTACCTCCGGCTGCGCGACGTCTGTGGAGCGGAAACGCGTATCGCGGTCAACACGAGTTGTCTGCCCATCACCCGGATCGCCTCGCTCATGCCGTATCCGCAGCAGGTCATCGGCATGCACTTCATGAACCCCGTCCCTCTCATCGACGGCGTGGAAGTGATCCGCGGACATCACACGTCGGACGGAACCGTGCAGGCGGCGGAATCCTTCGCGGCCTCCCTCGGGAAGCAGGCGATCGTCGTGAACGACATGCCGGGCTTCGTTTCCAACCGGCTGTCCCACCTCTTCATGAACGAAGCCGCCTTCCTCGTGCAGGACGGCGTCGCCGACGCCGCAAAGGTCGACGCCGTCTTCACGCTCGGCTACGGACACCGGATGGGGCCCCTGGCGACTGCGGACCTCATCGGCCTGGACACCGTGGTCAACTCCCTGGCCGTCCTCTACGAGGAGTTCCAGGACACCAAATTCCGCTGCTGTCCGCTGCTGAAGAAGATGGTCGACGCCGGGCTGCTCGGCCGGAAGAGCGGCCAGGGTTTCTACAGCTACGGCACGCACGCCGATCCGATTCCCGCCGGCCGCGCGGGCCTGGCAGAAGCAGGAGCGCAGTGATGCCGGAGACCACCCGTTCCATGGACGACCGAGCCGTGAAGAGCGCAAAGTGCGTCGTGTGGGACCTGGACGACACTCTGTGGCACGGGACCCTTTCCGCCGACGACGACGTCACGCTGAAGGACGGCATCGTCGATCTGCTCCGGACCCTGGACTCCCGGGGAATCCTGCTCTCGATAGCCAGTAAGAACAACCACGACGACGCCATGCGGAAGCTGACAGAATTCGGCATCGCCGAGTACTTCCTCCATCCGCAGATCAACTGGAACAGCAAGTCGAGTTCGGTCGCCGAGATCCAGAAACGGCTCAACATCGGCATCGACACGTTCCTGTTCATCGACGACCAGCCCTTCGAGCGCGACGAGGTCGCGTTCGCGCTGCCCGAGGTGGAGACCGTCGACGCGCTGGACTACCTCACCCTCACCACGCTGCCCCGCCTGACCCCCTCCGTGGTGACGGAGGACGCCAGGCGGCGCCGACTCATGTACCTGGACGACGAGCGGCGCCACGAGTCCGAACTGGCCTACCAGGGACCCCGCGAGGACTTCCTGCGCGAACTCGGCCTGGTCTTCGGCATCTCCAGGGCGGGCGGCGACGACCTGCTCAGGCTGGAGGAACTGACCAAGCGCACCAGCCAGCTGAACTCCACCGGGATCCACTACTCGTACGAGCAGATCGAGCGGCTGATGCGGGACCCGCACCACGACCTGTGGGTCTGCGAGCTGACCGACCGGTACGGCTCCTACGGAAAGATCGGCATGGCCCTGGTGGAGAAGGGCCGGGACCGCTGGACGATCAAGCTGCTGCTGATGTCGTGCCGGACGGTCTCCAAGGGCGTGGGCACCGTTCTGCTGTCCTTCCTCGTCAAGCGGGCCGCCGAAGCGGAAACGCGCCTTTTCGCGGACTTCCGCCGTACCCCCCGCAACCGTCAGATGCTCCTGACGTATCAGCTCGCCAATTTCCGTGTGGCGTCGCAGGACGGCGACGACTACACGTACGAGAACGACCTCACTGTCAGTCAGGGCTATCCCGAATACATCAAGGTGGAAGTCAATGCCTAACGAAGCGGTCATGGACGTCGAGACGGTCACGCCTGTCGAGGACGACACCGTGGCGAAAGCAGCGACCGTCGTCAGGAACTACGTGCGATCGAACATGAGCGCACTGCGGGACGAGGACCTGCACGACGAGGACAACATCTTCGAGAAGGGCTTCGTCACGTCGATCTTCGCGATGCAGCTCCTGGACTTCATCGAGACCACGTTCGACGTGGAAGTCCCGGACGACCGCATCACCCTGCAGAACTTCAGCTCGGTCCAGCGAA
This sequence comes from Streptomyces globisporus, assembly GCF_003501885.1. Taxonomy (GTDB): domain Bacteria; phylum Actinomycetota; class Actinomycetes; order Streptomycetales; family Streptomycetaceae; genus Streptomyces; species Streptomyces globisporus_D. The sequence goes on along the minus strand of NZ_QWFA01000020.1, from coordinate 5,664 downwards.
TATCAAGAATGGTGGGTGAGCTGAAGAATGCTTGAGGAGAAGGAAGACCCCTCCGGCGTACAGCAGCGCGCCCGTCACTTCGCCGCAACAGAGCTCGCGGAGCGTGCGTCCGAGTTCGATCGCCAGGAGTACTTGCCGAAGGACGTCATCAGGAAGATGGCGGACGCGGGATTCCTCGGTGCGGCGGTTCCCGAGAAATGGGGCGGTCTGGGACTCGACCCGCTGGAGTACGGCGAACTCACCGAGTCCATAGGCAAGGCCTGCGCGTCCACCAGGGCGTTACTGACGGTACATACCTCCCTGGTCGCCGAAACCCTCGTCGAGCGTGCGTCGAACCAGCTCAAGGAGAAGTACCTCACCGACCTGGCTCTCGGAAGAAGGATCGGGTGCTTCGCCCTCTCCGAGGCCGGCGCCGGTTCGGACGCCGCGTCCGTCACCACCGCCTACCGCAGCGAGAAGGGTGTCTTCGTCCTCGACGGGCGGAAGAAGTGGATATCGTTCGCCGGCATCGCCGATCTCTTCCTGGTGTTTGCGAAAGAGAACGATGCGACGAGCGCCTTCCTCGTCGAACGGGATACGCCGGGTGTGGAGATCCAGCCGATGTCCGGGATGCTCGGCAACCGTGCGGCGCACATGGCGGAGATCTCCTTCACCGGTGTCGAGGTCCCCGTCGAGAACCTCGTCTCCAGCATCGGCATGGGGTTCGGCCTCGTTGCGAACACCGCGCTTCACCACGGGCGTTACAGCATTGCCTGGGCCGGAGTCGCCATCGCCCAGGCCGCGCTGGAGACCATGTGCGCCTACGCGGCCGAACGCGTGCAGTTCGGTGTGAAGATCGGCAGCCAGCAACTGGTGCAGAAAATGATCGCGGACGCCGTCACCCAGGTCGGAGCGGCGCGCGAACTCTGCCGCCGCGCGGGCCGACTGCAGATGGAACGCAGCCCCGATGCGGCGATCGAGACCAACATCGCCAAGTACTTCTCCTCGACGATTGCCCAGCAGGTGACGTCGGACGCGGTGCAGGTGCTCGGCGGAAACGGCTGCTGGGACCAGTATCCGGCGGAACGGCTGTTCCGCGAGGCGAAGGTTCTGGAAATCATCGAGGGCACCTCTCAATTGCAGCAGTTGATGATCGCCGATCACGGGTTCAAGAAGTTCGCCGGCGCAGGGTCGGGGTGGGGGAAATGAAGCAACCGGAGACCGGGCCGAACGCGCGACCCGCGTTCGTCTTCCCCGGACAGGGCGCGGTCTGGCCCGGCATGGCCGTCGAACTGCTGGACAGTTCACCGGTCTTCGCCCGGCGGATGGGCGAGTGCGCGGACGCCCTGGCGCCGCACGTGGACTGGTCCCTGATGGACGTGGTCCGGTCGGCGGACCCCCTGGCGTACGAGCCGGTGAACGTCTCGGTGCCCGCGGTGTTCGCGGTGCAGACCTCCCTGGCCGCCCTCTGGCGGTCCAACGGGGTGGAGCCGCATGCCGTCACCGGTGCCAGCCTCGGCGAGGTCGCCGCGGCCCTCTGCGCCGAAGCGTTCTCCCTGGACGAGGCGGCGAGGGTCATCGCCGTCTGGAGCGAGGCGCAGGCACGCGTGCGGGCCTCCGGGGCCATGGCGATGCTGGCCCTCTCCCCGGACGAGGCGCGGGCACGGCTCGCGCCGTTCGGCGACGCCCTGGGCATCGCCGGTGTCATGGCACCGCGTGCGGTGGTGGTCGCAGGCGATCTGGACACGGTCGTGCGACTGGTCGCCGAGGCGCGAGCCGAGGGAACGTACGCACAGCGGCTCTCGATCCGCGTCGCGGTCCACTCGCCGCAGATGGAGGAGCAGCGCGACTGGCTGGTGAGCTCCCTGGGCGAGATCGACCGACGGACCTCCGGGATCCCCTTCTACTCCGGCGTGACCGGCGGTCTGCTGGACACGGACCTGCTGGACGCCGAGTACTGGTATCGCAATCTGCGCCGGAGCATGCTGTTCGAGCAGGCCACCCGAGCCCTGCTGGACGACGGCTACACCGCCCTGGTCGAGCCGAGCCCGCACCCCACGCTGGTGACCGCGATGCGCTCGACGGTGGAGGCGGCGGGCAGCACCGTCCCGGTGATCCCCACCCTGGCCCGCGGACAGCAGGGCATGGACCGCTTCCTGTCGTCGCTGGCGGAAGTGGCGCAGGGCGCGCCCCCCGTCCCCTCACCGTCCGACGAGGGCCCGCGTGCGATCGGGACGATCTGTGGCGCGGACGCCCCGCAGGAGCCGATACCCGCCCAGGACGCACTGGTGGAGGCCGTGTGCGCGCTGGTCGTCGCCCAGGTGCGCGGCGAGACGCCGCCCGCGGTGACAGTCGGCGAACTCGTTCTGAGCAGCCACGACCATGAGACCGGCCTCTTCGACCTGGGCTTCGACTCGCTGAGCCTCGTCGCGCTCCAGGAGTCTCTGGAGCGGCGCCTGGGCGTACGTCTGGAAAGCACCTTCACCCTCGACCACCCGTCCGTCGGCGCGCTGGTGAGGGAGCTGGCGCCGAGGGCACGGCAGCAGGACACCGCGCGTCGGGAACCGGCCCCCGCTCGCGCCGCCGACCCGTCCGAGCCCGTGGCGCTGGTCGGGATGTCCTTCCGGCTGCCCGGCGGCATCGGGGACCGGGAGCGCTTCTGGCAGGTGCTGAGCGAGGGCATCGACGTCGTGGGTCCCGTCCCCGCCGACCGGTGGCGGCACAGCCCGCTGGACACCACCCCGATCACCACCACGGAGGGCGGCTATCTCGACGACGTCGACCGGTTCGATCCGCTCTTCTTCAGTATCTCGCCCAAGGAGGCGCAGCTCCTCGACCCCCAGCAGCGGCTCCTGCTCGAACTGACCTGGGAAGCCTTCGAGGACGCCGGGTTCGACCCCCTGACCGTCGGGGACCGGCAGCGCATCGGTACCTACGTAGGCATTTTCAACAACGACTACCAACAGGTCGGGGCGGATATGGGGCACGCGCCCGACGCCTACACCTACACCGGCAACATGGCCAACGCGGCGGCCGGCCGGATCTCGTACGCCTTCGGTTTCCGCGGCCCCAGCATGGCCATCGACACGGCATGCTCCTCGTCGCTGTACGCCGTGCACATGGGCATGCGGGAGCTGCGCCAGGGCGGCTGTGACATGGTCGTCGCCGCCGGGGTGAACCTGATCCTGAGCCCCGAGGGCCATCTGTCCTGGTCCCGGCTGAACGCCCTCTCGCCGAGCGGGCGTTGCCGAAGCTTCGACGACGGCGCCGACGGATACATCCGCAGCGAGGGCGGCGCGGTCGTCCTCCTCAAGCGGCTCTCCGACGCCGAGCGCGACGGTGACCGCGTGCTGGCCGTCCTGAGCGGTTCCGCGATCAACCACAACGGCCGGAGCAGCGGCTTCACCGTCCCCAACGGCCGCGCGCAGGCCGAGGTGGTCCGCAGCGCCCTGAGGGACGCGGGCCTCGGCATCGACGACGTCTCGTACGTGGAGACCCACGGTTCGGGCACTCCCATCGGCGACCCGCAGGAAGTGAACGCGCTCGCCAGGGTCTTCGCGGACCGCAGGACCCCGCTGCCGATCAGCAGCATCAAGTCCCACCTCGGGCACCTGGAGTCCGCCGCCGGGATGGCCGGGCTGTGCAAGGTCGTCCTCTCGATCGAGCACGGCCGGCTCCCGGGCACACTGCACTACCGCACCGGCAACCGACGGATCGACTGGGACCGGATCCCGATCGAGGTGGTCGCCGAGGAGATCCCGTGGGAGCCGGACGAGGGTCCCCGGCGGGCGGGTATCACCTCGCTCGGGGTCAGCGGAACCAACGCCCACGTCATCGTCGAGGAGTACCGGCCGAGCCTTCCCCCGGAGCCGGCGGCGGAGGCCGGCCAGGACCCCGCCCCGCACCTGATCACCGTCTCCGCCCAGTCACCCGCAGCGCTGCGGGCAGGCCTGCGGAACCTGGCCGCGTGGAGCCGCACCGGCGACGCTCCCCTGGCCGACATCGCCCGCACCCTGGCAGGTCGCAGTGCGCTCAAGCATCGCGGCGCCCTGGTCTGCGACACGACGGCCGACCTCGCGGAGGCGGCCGAAGCGGCGGCAGCCCAGGGCACCGAGCTCCCCGAGGGGCTGGGCGCCGGAGAGGTCTTCGTCTTCTCCGGGCAGGGCACGCAGTACCCCGGCATGGCGCGCGAACTCTACGAACGGGCCGAGCTGTTCCGCCGCGAGATGGACGACCTCGACGCGGCCTTCCTGCGGGCCGGGGGCGCGTCGCCGCTGGCGGCCATGTTCGGGGACGACCCGGACACGTTCGCGTCACCGCTGCGCACCCAGCCGATGATCTTCACCGTGGAGCTGGCGCTCGCGCGGTACTGGCAGGCGCTCGGCATCACCCCGGCCGCCGTGCTCGGCCACAGCATCGGCGAGTACGCGGCGGCCTGCTTCGCCGGGGTCATGAGCGGTGAACAGGCCGTGGACCTGGTGCTGCGTCGGGCCAGGGTCATGGAGGACACGCCGCGGGACGGCGGCATGGCGACCCTGCTCTGCTCCCGGGAGCGGGCCGAGGAACTGCTGCGCGAGTTCCCCGAGGTCACGGTGGCCGCCGTGAACGCGGCGGAGAACGTCACCGTCTCGGGGCGCGCGCCGAGTCTCGACCGTGCGCTGCGCAAGGCCCGCAAGCAGCGGATCTTCGTCGAGCGCCTGGACATATCGCACCCGTTCCACTCGCCGTGGATGGCCCCGGGGGCGGCGGAGCTCCACGAGCAGATACGCGACCAGCGGTTCGCCGCCCCGCGGATCCCGTGGATCTCCGCGCAGACCGGTGCGGCGGTCACCGAGGACGCGATGGTCACGGCGGAGTACTGGAGCCGCCATCTGGTCGACCCTGTGCTCTTCACGTCGGCCGTCGACACGGCCCTCGGCCGGGGCCACCGGGTGTTCGTCGAGGTCGCGCCCATGGCGACGCTGGGCGGGCTGATCGCGCAGGACGCGGGGGCGGACGTGGTGAACGTTCCGAGCCTGCGCAAGGGCCGCTCCGACGTCCGGCAGTTCCTGGAGAGCGCGGGACTGCTCTGGCGGCTCGGTAGCACCCTGGACCGCGATCTGCTGCCGGCCGCGCCCGGCAGGCATCTCCGGGACCTCCCCCGCACTCCGTTCGACAGACAACGGATCTGGTACGGCGACCTCATCGGAAAGGGCGGTGTTCCGATGTCTCCCGGCATCGAGAGCGGGACCGAGCACGGCAGTACACACGTCATCGAGGAGGCCGTCGAGGAGTCCCCGGTGCGGGACGCCGCCAGGACGGCGGAGCGGCGCGAGACCGTCCGGTCCTTCCTGACCGGGGCGCTGGGCGAGATCACCGGCGCCGCCCCGGACACCATGGAGGACTCGCTGGAGCTGTTCGCGCTCGGCGTCGACTCCCTGATGCTCGTCCAGCTGGGCAAGCGGATCGACCGGCAGTTCGGCGTGGAATTCCCCATCCGGATGTTCTTCGAATCACTGCACACGGTCGGCCAGTTGACCGATTTCGTCGAAGCCAACCGGCCCGCCGAAGCCACCCCCGAAGCCGAGCCGCAGCCCGCTTCGGTGCCGGCTCCGGCGACGCCGGCAGCCGTCACGGCCGCCCCCACCCGGCCCGCGCCCTCGGCCCTCACCGGCCCGCCCCCGGAGTCGGCGGGCCGGGTGGGGG